>PLLF01000039.1:16825-17322 GCA_003140855.1 Vulcanimicrobiota bacterium | reverse complement strand
ACTTTGGCGCCCGTATTCGGATCGCGCGTGAAGGCCACACCGGTTCCGGAATCGTCGCCCAGGTTACCGAACACCATCGCAACGACGTTGACCGCGGTGCCCCAGTCGTCGGGAATCTTGTTGTAGCGGCGGTAGTCCGTAGCGCGTTTTGAGTACCACGAGTTGAAGACGGCGTTGATCGCAAGCTTCAGTTGTTCTTGGACGTCCTGTGGAAAGTCGCGTTTTCCATGTTCGCGCACGGTTTTATTGAAATCGCCGACGAGTTCGCGCCAGTTTTTCGCGTCAATATCGGGATCCATCATAATCCCGAGTTTTTTCTTGCGCGCGGTTATCTGTTCTTCGAAGAGATCTTTGTCGATGCCCAAGACGACGCTCGAGAACATCATCACGAAGCGGCGGTAAGCATCCCATGCAAAACGATCGCTGCCGGAAAGTTTTGCCAAACCTTCGACCGTCTTGTCGTTGAGCCCGAGATTGAGAATCGTGTCCATCATTCC
>PLLF01000039.1:0-16700 GCA_003140855.1 Vulcanimicrobiota bacterium | reverse complement strand
TTTGCGTCGTGATCGTGAAGCCCGGCGGCACCGGCAGGCCGGCGCGCGTCATCTCGGCGAGACCCGCTCCTTTGCCGCCGAGCAGCTCGCGCATCTCTCCGTTGCCTTCTTCGAAAAACCAAATCGGTTTTTCGGAAACGGCCGCAGTTGTAGGCATCGCGACGCTATTTTCCTATGGCGATTCCAAAGATTGCAAACGTTCCGGGAATCGTCAGCGTCACGGTAGGCGCACTCGCCGCACTGAACGGCGGCGCGTATACCGTAATCGTTGCGTTTCCAAGATTCCCAACGTACATATTGCCGGATGCGTCGAATGCGATAGCCTCGGGAATGTTTACGCCCGTCGTTATCGCGAACGCCGGCGCGCTCGTGTTGCTCAAGGGCAACCCGTAGGCGTCGATGCGTCCGGTCGCACCGGCGACGGAACAAACAAACAACGTGCTGCCGCTGCCGGCCATCTTTCGATAAGCTGTAGCCGCGAGGCCCGGCGTTGTAATCGTCGGCGCGCCGGTATAGGGCGATGCGAAAACGTAGAGATTGCTCGTGGCTGCGCCTGCGTTGGCGACGTACAGATTCCCCAGATTATCGAGCGCAGTTCCGATCGCCGAGGTCAGGCCGGCGCCGGTCGTCGTCGTTGACGGTACGCTTGCGTTGCTGAACGGATGCGTAAACATGTTGACGTTGGCGCCAACCGTGCCCGCGAAAAAATCGCCGGCAAGGTTGAACTGGACTTGCCCGTTATTCGAGGCGGAACCGTTATTAAAGGTTGCCGCCGGAACGCTTGCAGCCGAAAGCGGAGCGGCGAAGTATTGCAAGTGTCCGGCGTTGTCGCCGACGATTGCGTTACCATTTGCATCCAGCCCGATCGCCACCACGTTGTTGGACGCGAACGAGAAGGCCGGTGTGGAAGCCGCCGTGATGGGCAGCGTGTAGGACTGTACCGTTCCCGGCGTGTTGTCATTGCCTACGTAAAGATGTTGCACGACCACGACGGGCGGCGGGGTTGTCGATGTGATGGCGTTGCAGCCTGCGAGCAGGGCGGCCACTGCCAAAAACCCCGTGAGTTTACGAAGCATGAGAACCCTCCATTATTGGTACAAACATAGTGGCCGTGGTTCGCCCCTGTGCCCGAGCTGCCCCGCAGAGACTATGCCGTAAGACGATCCCGCAAATACGGCTCGAGCGCTTCGATCGCAATCCGTTCTTGCCGCATCGAATCGCGCTCGCGCACGGTAACGTCACGGCCTGTTAAACTTTCGTAATCCACAGTCAGGCAGAACGGCGTCCCGATCTCATCCTGCCGGCGATAGAGCTGCCCGATGTTGCCTTCATCATATTGCGTCCGGAATTTCGGCCGCAGATTCTCTTCGATCGACCGCGCGAGTTCGACCAGTTCGGGCTTGTTACGCGCAAGCGAAAATACGGCCGCCTGCACCGGTGCGATCCGCGGATGAAAGTGCAGCACGATGCGTTCGGTTTCTTTTCCCGCAGGGTCGGCGGCCGTCTCACGTTCGTAAGCATCGATAAGCATCACGAGCGTCGTGCGATCCATTCCCGCCGAACTTTCGATCAGCAGCGGCGTATAATGCGTCTTGCTCGATTCTTCGTAAAATCGAAGGTCTTTACCCGAAACGCGCATGTGCGCGTCGAGATCGTAGGTGCCGCGATGCGCGATCGATTCCAGCTCGCCCCAGCCCCACGGAAAAAGATACTCGACGTCGATGCCGGCTTTGGCGTAATGCGGACGCTCATCGGCCGTCAGCTCGTGGAAGCGGAGCCGTTCGGATTTAATCCCGCATTTCGCATACCACTCTTTGCGCAGCTGCACCCATTCTTCGAAGCGCTTAAGGTCTTGCCCGTCGTCGGGAACGAAATATTCAAGTTCGGCTTGCTCGAACTCGCGCAAGCGGTAGGTGAAATTTCCGGGCGTGATTTCGTTGCGGAACGCCTTGCCGATCTGCGCGATCCCGAACGGTGGGCGCTTGCGCGCGCTCTGATAGACGTTCTTGAAGTTCACGAAGATGCCCTGAGCCGTCTCGGGGCGCAAGTACGTCATCGAAGCCGAGTCTTCCATCGGCCCGACGAACGTCCGCAGCATCAGGTTGAATGCGCGCTCTTCGGTAAAAGAGTTCTTGCTGCCGCAATCGGGACATTGCTCGCGCGACTTCAATTGGTCCGCGCGAAAGCGGCGCTTGCACACTTTGCAATCGACCAGCCGATCGTTGAACGCCTCGACGTGGCCCGATGCTTCCCACGTTGTCGGATGCATGATGATCGACGAATCGAAAGGCACGACGTCGTCGCGCAGCTCGACCATGTCGCGCCACCACGCCTCCTTGACGTTGCGCTTGAGGATCGCGCCCAACGGACCATAGTCATAGAAGCCGGCGAGACCGCCATAAATCTCACTGGACTGAAAAATGAAGCCGCGGCGCTTCGCTAACGCCGCGATCTCTTCCATTGAAGCTTGGCCGGCGGAGGGTTCCCTCTCCATAGAGCCCCGAATTTAGGTCAGCGGTCCGAAGCGTCCTTTATGCGTTCGCTGAAAATCAGCTGATTGCCGAACGGATCGACGACGCAGACCTCGCGCGTGCCCCACTCCTGCGTTTGAATACCCGGATTCATATAGCGATATTTTTTGGCGGCAAGGCGTTGATGCAATTCTTCCACGCCCGTCATCTCAATAATGACGTGCGCTCCGAGAGTTCCATCGCCGTGGTGTTCGCTTAGAAACAGGGTCTAACCGTCGCGCGAAATGCCCATGAACAACGGCGCACCATCGTGAAAGCGGTGCTCGAAGTCAACCGAGAACTCCAGATAATCGAGATAGAACTCGCGCGCTTTGGCCACGTCGAACATCCGCAGAATCGAATCGTGCGTTTAAGCGTTATGGGCACTTAGCGCCGCTTTTGGCTGCGTCTCGGCGCGCAGCTGCCCGCAAGTAGCCGGACCACTCGAACTGCCTAACACGACTAACCCCTTGTTGCACGTTTCTGTGCGTGTGACCGATCAGGGCTGGGGCGCCTCGATGGTGTCGACGGGAACGCACGGGGTATCATTTCGGCAAACACGTCGAAACGCGCGAGGCGCCGCAGTAATGTGGCGCCTCGTTGTTTGACGGAGGCGTCCCGATAGCAAGTTCGGAATTTCAATAGATGCCCAGCTACAAGGCCTTACAAGGTATCGCCCACGACATCGGCCACTCGTTTACTAGCCTCATGAATTTTGTAGACGACGATCATGTAATGGGGCACATTTTGAAATTCGCAAGAAATACGGGACGAGACACACTTATTATAGATTTCGTAAACCAGGAAGCTCATCCGCCGGAGCTGCTTGCGGCGCCTATTTCGGGAGTCCCGGCTGAGTACACACGAATGTTCTGGTACCTCGTCCAGCAGTGTGGTTCCGACAAATCCCTGGTTCAAAGTGCTATCCTAACTTTGCGATACGACCTTGCAATTAAACGTCCCCATCAGGAGGGCTCTCGATTAATTTCGAGCCCCTTCACATGTGACGTGCGCATTATTGATATTCGCGGCAAAGCATATTCAGCGCACTTCGAAGACTGGTGGTATCCCGAATCACTGTAGCTTAAGATGGCGCGGCGGCGGCAGCCGCTTTGTGCGTCTTCGGCTGGGTGTCGGCACGCAATTGACCGCAAGCCGCCGCGATGTCGCGCCCCATGTTCTGCCGCACCGTTACCGGAACGCCCGCAGCTTCGAGAATGCCGGCAAAGCGCCAGATCTTTTCCTGTTCGGTGCCGGCGTACGTCGCGCCGGGCGTGGTGTTGTAGGGGATCAAATTCACGTGATACAGATGGCCCTTCATGCGCGCGGCCAGCTCGCGCGCGTTTTCCTCCGAATCGTTCACGCCTTGCAGCATGACGTACTCGAAGAATATCTTGCGATTGGTCTTGTGAACGTAGCGTTCGCAAGCCGCCAGCACTTCTTCCAGCGAGAACTTCCGGTTCACCGGCATCATCGCGCTGCGAATCTCGTCGTTGGGAGCGTGGAGCGAAATTGCGAGATTCACCTGCAGGTGCTCGTCTGCAAAGCTATCGATCTTATCAACCAAGCCGACAGTCGAGATCGTGATGTGCCGGTGGCCCAGGCCCAACCCTTGCGGATCGTGCAATAGCGCGACGGCGTCCATCACCGAATCGTAGTTGTGGAACGGCTCGCCCATGCCCATGAACACGATGTTCGTAATCCGTTTCTTCTTGGCCGCAAGCTCGCGCGCGAAATAGCGGGCCTGATCGAAAATTTCGCCTGCGTCCAAATTACGCGTGAACCCGGCTTGCCCGGTGGAACAGAACGCGCACGCGAAAGCGCAACCCGCCTGAGAGCTGATGCACACCGTGTTGCGATCGCCGTAGTGCTCCATGAGCACGGCCTCGACTTCCGCGCCGTCGGCCAGCCGGAACAGGCCTTTGCTCGTCTGCTTGTCGCCCGAACGCTGCACGAGCACCGGCGTGACGCTGTCGAATGTGAATCCGCTATCCGCCAACTGCGACCGCAGTTCTTTCGGCAGCGGCGTGACGCTGCCGACGTCTTCGGCCAGCTCTTTGGCCGCGGCGCGGTAGATTTGCGCCAGTCTGTAAGGCTTTAAATTGAAATGCGCGGCAAAAGCCGGCACGTCGGGAAAACCGGCGCGCCGAACTTTTTCTGCAAACCAAATGTCCTGAGCGTTACGAGCCACGGCGACCGATTATAACACGCGGGGTGATTCAAACAAGTCCGCTTGCTCCGGCACGCCGGCCTGGGCAGCCGCCGGGTGTCGGAGCGCATCCAGCTTTTCCCGCACTTGCTTGAGGTCGGACCACACTTGGCGCTTCGTATCGGTAAGCGCCATTCCACCTTGCCGCAGGATGTAAGCTGGGTGAAACGTCGCGATCAGCGGGATGCCATTTCGGCCATCAAACCATATTCCGCGCGACTTGGTAATGCTGAAGGTGTTGCCGAGAAACGATTTTGCCGCGGGCGCTCCGAGCGCGAGGATTACTTGCGGCGCGATGATGTCGATCTGCTCGTCCAGAAATGGGCGGCAGTTCGCCATCTCTGCCGGCACGGGCGCGCGGTTGCGCAGCTTGCCGCCGTCGTTCACCGTGGGCCGGCATTTTACCGTATTACAAATGTAGACGTCTTCGCGCGGGAGATCGATCGCGGCCAGCATTTTGTCGAGCAACTCGCCCGCCCGTCCGACGAACGGCCGGCCCAGCAGGTCCTCGGTTTCGCCGGGACCTTCGCCAATCACCATGAGACGCGCACACGGATCGCCTTCGCCGTACACGTTGTTGCGGCGCTCAGATCCGATCTGACATTTGCGGCACGCGGCTGCGACGGCCGCGGCTCGCTCCAGCATGCGTTCGCGCCGCGCCCGCTCTTCGAGACTCATCCGAGCCGTACGGCTTCGCCGCGCGCCACGACGGCGGTAACGCCGCCTTCATCTTCAACTGCTTCGAATTGAATCTTAATCACCGCATCGGCTCCCAGCGCGGACGCGTTTGTGCGCAACGCTTCGAGCGCTTCTTCGCGCGCCCGCTCGGCGTCGGTCAAATACTCGATCGGGGCCAGGCCGATGAAAGCGCCGATGCTGCGAAAGGTCTCGCGCAGCAGGCTATGCGGGCGGGTCGCTTTCCCCGTCACGTTTCCGAGGGTGCTCGCGACGCGAAAGCCGTCCGGGGCATCCAGGGTTACCAGATTCTCTTTTGCAATCATTGGCAGGCGTGAACAATTCCCCATCGGTCCTTATCGTCCGTCTAGACGCCATCGGCGACGCGCTCGCGCTCGTCCCGCTCTTGGCGGCGCTGCGGCAACGCGGCGCAAAGGTCGACGTCGTGTTTTCGCCGCAAAACGCCGGCGTATTCTCGAAGGACGCGGTGAACGCAGTTTACGCCGGCGACGCCGCGAGCCTGGTTGCGAAGCTCGCCGAGAACGCGTACGACTATGCGCTGATCGCCACCGAGGATGCGGAGGGCTACCGGCTCGCGCGCGCCACCGGGGCGCGGCGCCGCATCGGATTTGAAAACGGCTGGGGCAAGCCGTTGAAAACGCTGTGGGCGAGATTCCTGTGCACGCGCACCGTGCACAGAACTGCGGGACTGGATCCACGCGCACCGCACGAAAGCCAAGTGCTTTTTACGCTCGGCGGCGACATCGTGGGAGATCTGCAGCCTTCTCGCGATGCAAAAATACTGCGCCGCTTCGTCATTGACGCCGAAACCGCACCCGACGAACGCATCGGTATGCAAGTCACCGCCAAGTGGGATCGTTTGGGAGCTTCGCTTCGAGACGCCGCCGATCTCGCCCGCCGTTTGAAACAGCGGCACGCAATGCGCTTCGTCGCCGCCGAAAGCGAGCGCGAGTACGCGCAGCGATTTGCCGCAGCGGCCGATGTCACAGTGGAGTATTTTGCCGAGCTCGCTCCCTGGAAGAACGCAATCGCCTCGGCTAAGGCACTCGTCGCGCCCGACTCGGGCGCCGTGCACGTCGCGGGAATGACGGGCACGCCGATAGTTGCCGTTTTCGCGTCCGCTCATTTCGCTTTGCAGACGGGGCGCTGGTCGCCATGGGCGGCTCCTTATCGCCTCGTCAGAATCGAAAGCGATTGGCCGGTTAGTGTGGAGAATGCGCTGGAGGATTTGCTGCGCGACACGCCCGCGACTCATAGAGGCTGATCTCTCCGTCACGACGCGCGATTACATAAGCGCGCGTTACCCGCGACGCGTAAGCATTCATCTCGATCAGACGAACCGATTCGGGATAATCTTCATCGGTGAGTATGTGGCAAGCGCGCAACGGCTGCGCGGCCGATTCCGGCAACAGCGTCGCGTTGGGATCGGTAGCCGCGAGGTGTGTGTATGCTTCTTCTTGCGTCGCAACATCTATGCGCGCCGGAAGCGAGTTCAAGAAACGATCTAGCCGGGCGTCGCGCGCCGCGTACGGATGAAGAAAATATCCCGGGTGCAAAGGATCCGCTACCGCGAACTCCACCACGCACAACGCGATGCACCAATAGAGCATGCGGTGCGCCCGGCGCGCATCCGCGCGCGCAATCGTGGCTATGGCGAGCGCGAAGGCAAAGAATACGTAGCCGATCCAAGCGCCCGCGTAATGCGAACCCATCGTAAATGTTGTCGACATGCCGGAGGCGAGCACTTCGAGCAAGGGGAAAATCGCGATCGCGATCGCGCGGCTTCGAAACGGAATAAAGAGCAACGGTACAAACGCGAGCAGCAGATACCCGGTTCGCTGTAACAGTCCGGAAACAATCGCTGCTCCCAATCCGCCGGTCGGCGCACTCCATCCGTAAAACCGCATCGGCGCCCAATTGGGATTGACGTTGGCATGCGGCTGAACCAGCGCAAAATATAGAATGAACAGCACGGCGGAAGCCACGGCGACAACCACGGCGAGCCGCATGCGCAGCGGGTCGCGCCGATAGGCAAACGCACCAATCGCACCCGCGACAGCCAAAAAGAGCGCTTGATCTTCTTTGACCGCCAGCGCGAGCGCCGCAAAGAGTAAGGTCGCGCCGGCGTAACCGCCATCGAAGGCCCACAACAGCCATGCCACCGCCGCCGGCGCCAATCCGTTTTCGTGAAAATCGTTGAAGACCACGCCCGCAAGCGGCGGATAAAGCAATACAACAAAAGCGGCCAGCAGCGCGGACTTGCGATCGGCGTAACGGCGAACGATTCCATAGATAGGCGGCGCAGTTAACGCACCCGCAATCGCCTGAATCGCGACCAGCGCGAGCGCGGAGTGCCAGATGTGCACGACGGCGCCGATCACATACAGAATCGGCGAGAAATGAAAAGCCCAGTGGCTGCCTTCGATCGGATTGCAAAAACATCCAAACGCACTGACGGCGGTTTGCGTGAAGATGCCGAGATCGACGAAATTCCGGTGTGCCGCATATTTCACATAGCCGAGCGCGAAGTACAAGAGTGCGTATGCGGCGACAGCCCCCCAAAGGACGGCGTCGCACAGATCGCCGGAGCGCCCTAGAGAACGCGCCGCTGCTGCAGGTACGGCCAAATGAACGTGTCGATCTCGCCATCTAACACGGCGGAAATGTTTCCCGTCTCTACGCCGGTGCGGTGGTCTTTGACCAGTTGATAGGGATTTAAGACGTACGACCGGATCTGCGATCCCCACTCGTTGGCAGTGCGATCGCCGCGAATCTCTGCAAGTTTCTTATCCCGCGATTCCAGCTCGCGCTGCACGAGCTTCGCGCGCAGAATGTTCATTGCAACGTCGCGGTTCTGGGCTTGCGACCGCTCCTGCTGTGAGGCTGCGATCAAACCGCTCGGTTCGTGGATGATGCGCACCGCCGATTCCGTTTTGTTCACGTACTGGCCGCCCGCTCCGCCGGATTTGAACGTTTCGATGCGCAGGTCTTCGGGGTTGATCTCCACCTGCACGTTTTCGCCGGTTTCGATTTCCGGAATAATGTCGACCGCCGCGAACGACGTGTGCCGCCGGTGCGCGGCGTCGAACGGCGATATGCGGACGAGACGATGTACGCCGCGTTCGCTCTCGAGCGTGCCGTACGCGTTGCGGCCCCGCACGAAAAACGTCACTGACTTGAGACCTGCTTCTTCAGCCGGCGACTCGTCGACCACGTGAGTCAAGTAGCCTTTGCTATCAGCCCAGCGCGCATACATGCGCGACAGCATCTGAGTCCAGTCCGCGGCGTCGACGCCGCCGGCGCCGGCATAGATGCTGACGATGGCGTTGTGCGCGTCGAACTCGCCGTCGAAGGTGGCGGCCATCTCCGTCTCATCGAGCTGCTTTTCCGCCAACGTGAGGTTCGCTTCGATCTCGGCGTCGGCCGAACCGTCCTCCGGGAAGAGCGAGAGCAGTTCGCGAGCGTCGCTGAGCGCGCGCGAAATTGTGTCCATTGCATTAACATCCGCGCGCAACTCGGAAAGCTGCTTCATGACGCGCTGTGCGGAGTCGGGATCGTTCCAAAAATCTTCGCTGCGGGTGCGCGCGTCGAGCTCGCTGATCAGCCGCGTCTTGCCGGCATATTCAAAGACGCTCCTTGAGCGTCACGAGACGCTCGGAGAGCCGGCCGATGGCGGTGAGCTGCGAGTCGCTCATGCTCGCGGCTTCTGCGGTGCGCAGGCCGGCCCTTTCCAAATCTGCGCCGCGGCGTGAATGATAGGCGACTAAATTCGGAGGACCCTATGCAGATTCAGCAGAGCATCGCCTCGCTCATCGGCGGGCCGATCAATCTCGGAACAAATTTTGACGCACCGCCGCCGCAGCAGCAGCAGACGGGCTGCAAACATGGAGACCGCATCGGGCGGTCGCCTTTTCCGTCGTGGCCTTCGACCACCGGCACGGCCAACGGACTGAACGCCATACTTTCGCAACTCATGAGCCTGTTGCAGCAGCTGCTCGCGACTTTCGGGCAGAGCGCGCAACCGCAGGGCGCGCAACCGGTGAAGTATCCCGATCCAATAAACGTCGCGCCGGGCGGGGATTCAGTGAGCCGCACTTAACGCTCAGCTTTGATTGCTGAACGCTGGCATTCTTTATCGAACGACCGCGAGCCAACGCGAGCGGCCCCGAGCAGAGCCGGTAAGACGCGTGACGAGGGGCCCCTAACCGGCAGCAAAGCGCCCGGTCGCTTTCTCGCAGTCGCTTCGTCGAGCGCTGTAGGCCAATTCTCCTATGTAGTTAGGCCTGCCGTGGTAGTATAGAGGCAGGTTGCGGCGTACGCTTGTACGAGCCGCACGTTTTTTGTCTCTGCATAGGAGAAAGTATGAAGCAACCCTTACACGTTGTGCGCTCGGTTTTTTCTTCCGCCGCAGGCGCGCTCGTATTAGGCGTAGCGTTGGCCGCATGTAGCGGCGGTGGATCGACGCTGCCCCAGGCGCCGCAAAATACGACGCCGACCGTTCCCGACTCGACCTCGAACCTGGTCAACGCGAACGTCACGGCTGCCGATACGGCCGCGGCCGTAACGATTTCGAATCTGCACGTTCACCTCGACAGAATTCGCGCCGGCGGCATAACGCCGAAGACGACGAGCTACCCGTTTGATGTTACGAATCATGGGAATCACACTATGCCCTCTGCGACGCAGCATTTCATCTACCTCAGCAATGGCGCCGTCACTAGCCCCGCCAGCGTCTGGGGCAATCCGAAGACGTTCATGACTGACGCCAATGCCAGCATGTCTGCGAATACGTACGTTCACATTCTCGATCAGTATGTTGCTACCATCAGCAACCTCCGGTATCCGTCGTTCGCGACGGACGTTGCTGCGCATATCACCCTACTGCTGGATCCTGAAGGCGGCGTTATGCTCAGCCAGAGCGATCTCATGGGCGTACTCCACGCGTCGCTCGTTGCGCTGGGCAGCACCAATCCCGGTTACACGCACGAGTTCCATATCTTCCTGCCGCCGGGAATGGACACTTGTTTCGATTACACCACCCAATGTTATTCGCCCGACTATCCGCCGACCTTCGCCTTCTGCGCATATCACGGAAGCGTCACCTTTAGCGGTACCGGTGCCGGCAGCGGCCACGTGGTCTTCTCGGTGGAGCCGTATCAGGGGACAGGTGCGCAAGGTATCTGCTATGGCGGCACGACGACGCTCGTAAATGCGACGGCGAGCACGCTTTCGCACGAATTCTTCGAATCGGTTAGCGATGCGGATCCCGGCCTCGGCTGGTACAATGGTTTCACCGGCAATGAGATCGGCGACGAATGTGTTCCATCCGCCGTTCCGAACGCGGCCCTTACGCTGAACGGCCACTCCTACATCGTTCAAAAGGAATGGTCCAACACGGTTCACGGCTGCTCACCGTAACGTAGCTCGCGATTAGTAGAAGGGAGCGTGGCTTCGGCCGCGCTCCTTTGCCCTTCGCCAGTTCCAGCGATAGCAAAAAATGTTTTCGCGGTCTATGTATCTGAACGCGCGCACTCGTAACTTGCACGCTACCATCCAAAGTTTGAGCGCGGTCACCAAACGGTCGCCCGCACACCCTTATTAAAGGAAGAGACGCCCGTAAAATAAGGACAAATTTGGTAGCCCCAACGGGATTCGAAATCGCTGGCTCGTTAATTATGCATTCACATGGATTGCCACGGGCTCCGTGAGAGTCGCAGTATTAGCCCTTGCGGTTACCATGGATTACCTTGCCTTACTAGGCTGTAAGTAGAAGGGGAAGTAGAAGGCCTGTCAGCGAGCGTTAAACCGGCTCCATTTAGAGCTGATGACGTCCACGGCTTGCCGGTCACGGTTACCGATGACGTGACCGCACGATCCCACACTTTCGGAGGGCGTGCATGCATTTTGGGGCGCGTCAACTGTACAAAACGGCAACGTCAACCCGGCTGGTGGCCGCGTGCTGACGATCGCCGCGCGTGGCGACGATCTGGCCGCAGCCCGCTTGAATGCCTACGATGCGGTGCGAGCATTTTCAGCTCGCACCACTTCTAGGGCCGATCTCACCTCTTAAGCAGCGGCACGGGCATAGGGGAATGCGCTAAAACCGGCCACCCCCTCGCAGCGCGCGATGCGAGAGGCACGTGGCGGAAACGCGTGGCATAAAGGTTTTCCGCGCGTCGACTTTTCCAAGAGTGTAGCGCCGAAATCTAGCGCTTTTTGCAAAACGCATTTGCAAAACTGTGCATGTCGCGCAAACGCCCGTCCCATGGGGCTTTGCGCGGCATCACGCGATGCAAGGCCGAGGCGCGCTGCATGGGAGGCAGTCGCAAGCGCCCGCTAGGTAACGGCTTTGCAAAGGAGCTCTGCCTGTTCGAGGACCTCTTCCGTGGCCTTTTCGGTTTTGTCCGGCGGGTAACCGTGTTTCCGCAGAATTGCCCTGATTTTGAGTCGGATGCTGGCGCGCACACTTTCGCGCAGGTTCCAGTCGATAGTCACGCTCTCGCGCACGCTCTTGACGAGCTCTCTCGCGATCGCGCGAAGTTGCTCGTCGCCAAGGACGTCCCCCGGCGCTCCCGCGCGGAATCGCGCGCTAACCGATAGGACGAACCGCTAAGGCTTTCTCTTCGGCTTGGGTTTCACGCGCTGGCGCTCGACTTGTTCGGCTGCCTTAATTTCGACTATCTCGTCCGCGCTCAAGGTGAGGACGCGCTTCGCTGCCTGCTCGAACCTATCGAACGGCTTTTCTTCCTTTGGCTTGCGCTTGTCCACGGGACCATTTTAGCACAGCCGTCGAAAGAGCCGCCGTGTGCGTCAAGTTAGTCGTCCCCGGTAACGCGCGTAACGGCTTTCCTTGAAGAAGTTTTTGGCCAAAATTCACGTTACTATCAGACCTTCATCAAGTTCACCTGGCGACACTATGGCACGATGCTCGTACGTGGCCTATTTGACCCTCAATCCACGATAGAGCATCAGCACCAACAAAGCTACGTCGCACACCTAGACGCCGCAAAAGGACTACTTCAAGCGGCCCGTCTCGAACTTGAACGCAAAGGGATCCAAAGCGTCTATGAGGGTAAGAATACCGCTCCCGAATCTAGCGCCATAATAAGAGTCATTACGCTTGTGGAGCGTAAGCTGCGGAAGACAATCCGGGAAGAACCCGCCAGCGAACGGGTGGTCCAAGACGCGATTGAAACGCTATTCATTGCTGCGGATGTAGAGTATGCGAAGGAGATTGATCGGGTTGAATACTCCTCGAAGGCCTACGTGCCCGATTTCACGCTCAAAAAAATCGATCTAGCTATTGAAGTGAAACTTTGTAATACTGCCAAACGCGAGAAAGAAATGATCGCGGAGATAAATGATGACATCCTTGCTTATAAACAAGCATTTGGGAACTTATTATTCGTTGTGTACGATGTCGGTCAGATACGCGACGTAGAGAAATTCAAGAGGCATTTTGAGCAACAGGACCAGGTCATCGTACAGGTTGTAAAGCATTAGAAGCAGCACACTTCGTTCGTTCCGCCAGCAATATAAGTCAGAACGAACCGAGAGATATGGAAGAAAAGCCGCAAGTCTAAGACCTAAACTTCCCCTAGCCCGCCCCCTCGAAAATCAATGCCTGCAAGGCTTTTTGACCTCGCAGCGCTCTGCTCGCCTCCTGTGCTCTAAGCTGCGGCTCTTAGCGATCTAAGCGCAAAGCCGATCGCAGCTGCGCAGCGCCGTGAACTCGACCTCCGGGGTAGGCTGACAGACAATTCCCATTAAGGGTTGGAAGCCGTCAGGACGAACGACGCAACGTGCAGCGACCGTCCGCCATGGAACTGGAACCACAGCTTGTACGTTCCAGGCTCGCTTACCGTCACGTCGAGGAGCATGTTCGGTGACATGGCCGCTTCATCATTCGAATACACGATCACGCTAGCACGTGATCCAAGAGGAACCGGGTGCACGTGAACGTACGTAAGATCGTCCGCATCGAGAAAAATGGCATGCGCAAGCTGTCCCAGATACGGATGTACGTCGGTGGCGGGCTTCCCACCCTTCGCAATGCGCACGACGATGTGAGCTAAGGAGCCGGACCGCAGGGACAGCCTCGAAAGGGTCACCGAGTATCCGTCGACGTGCGCGACGGCGCTACGCTCGCTCAGATCTCTCGGGGCGGTGCGGGACGTCTTCCCTGCTTGGAAATCGAAACGAAATACCTGATGCCCGATGCCGGACGGCTGGCCGTCCGCATAGATGTAGTACATTCCGGGGTGAGGGAGCGTTTGGTCGAGCGCGAAGTGGCCGTTCGACAATAATTTTGGATGTACGTGAATGAACGTCTTGAAATCGTCGCTGACAATGATAACGTGCAGCAGCTTCGTCATGTCGAGGTCATAGGCTCGGATCGGAGCGCCACCATTCTTCGGAGTCATCCAGAAATCGAGCTTCCAAGCATTGGAACGGGCAGCGGGTGCCGGATTGAGATATCCCGCCGTCCTTGCGACGCCTTCCTGCAACGCGAATGTGCCGTCGAGCACCGTTCCCGTGCAGGCCGTCACCGTCGTCATCAGACAGATTCCGCCTACGAGAGCCAACGCACGCATCGCTATTCCTTTGCTCCTTTCGATCGATAAGGCCGTGCGTTCGTGATCGCGGTGCAAAACCCGTTAACCTCGATTGCGGACGAACGTCGCGGCGACGCACCGCATCCTCGCGCTCAAGGACGGGCCGACGGTAAGGAGCTTGGCGAGGAATAGCTGAGACCGTGGTATTTTTTGTGCCGGTGCGAGCGCGCAGTCAATGCTTCGCAATGACAAGATGCGTCGCCTTGGCGCTGGCGACGCTTTCGATACAACGATAGCCGAGCTGCGGCAGGTTGAGGTTTTCAAATAGATGTTCGCCTGAGCCGAGAAGCACGGGCGAAAGGGCTAGGTGCATTTCGTCGACGAGTCCTTGTTTGACGCACTGCGAATCGTCGCGACGCCGCCGCCAAGTCTCACGTCTTTACCGTACGCAGCCTCGAACGCCCGCTCAATAGCGACTTGAATGTCGTCGTTCACGAAATAGAACGTCGTGTTGCGATTCGGTGCACAGCTTTGCTGCCACGCGCCGCGCCGCTAGGAGCTAAGCGAGCCCGGCAGCCACGCGTCTCGCATCCAGGCTGCCGGGGGGGGGGGCCGTTTTAGTCCGCTTAACCCCTATCCCCTTAAGCAGCGGCACCGTGGCATTTTTTGTATTTTTTGCCGCTTCCGCACGGGCATAACTCGTTGCGCCCTACTTTGCGCTGATCGCGGTGCACGGGTTTGGCGGGTTCCTCGTCGTCGCGGTTCGTTCTCACTTCGCGCGGACGCGCGGGTTGCGGAATCATTTCTCCCGAGGGGATCGGCTCGAATGATTGGCCGGGCAGGCCGGTGCCCTGCGCGGCGTCGGGCGGACCCTGCTCGATGACGATGCGGAAAACGCCCTTGATCGCTTCGTCGGCGATGTTGCTCTTTAAGTCTTCGAATATCTCGTAGGCTTCTTTTTCGTACTCAACACGCGGATCGATCTGGCCGAAACCGCGCAAGCCGATGCCACTCTTGAGGTGATCCATCACATAGAGATGATCCACCCACATGCGGTCGATGATCGGCAGCAGTAAGTAGCGCTGCTCTACCAGGCGCAGGATCTCGGGGGTAACCTCGGTCTCTTTGGCTTCGTATGCTTCAACGGCTTTGGCTTGGAGCAGGCGGCGGATTTCTTCGCGATCTTTCTTTTCCAAGTCCGCGACCGCTACCGATTGTTTGACCGGAAAGATCAGCTCGAGCTCGTTGAGCATCTCTTCCAGATCCCAGTCGGCGGGGTGAGCGTTTTCGGGCGCGTTGCCTTGCACGACGTTGTCGACCTTGGCCTCGAGCGTCTGCAGCATGAATTCGCGTGAGTCGAACGTGCCGCGCAGAATCGCGCGGCGGTCGCCGTAGATGACCTCGCGCTGCTTGTTCATCACGTCGTCGTACTCGAGAACGTGTTTGCGGATCTCGTAGTTGTGCGCTTCGACTTTGCTCTGGGCGCGCTCTAAGGACTTGGTCACCAACCCCGACTCGATCGGCGCTTCGTCGCTGAAGCCGACGCGTTCCATGATGTTGGTCATGCGCTCTCCGCCGAACAAGCGCATCACTTCATCTTCGAGCGAGACGTAAAAACGCGTCGACCCGGGGTCACCCTGACGTCCCGAGCGGCCGCGCAGCTGGTTATCGATGCGCCGCGATTCGTGACGCTCGGTGCCGATGATGTGCAGGCCACCCTTGGTCGCAATGCCGTCTCCGAGTTTGATGTCGGTGCCGCGGCCCGCCATGTTGGTGGCGATCGTCACTTGGCCGCCCTGCCCCGCGTCCTTGATGATCTCGGCTTCCTGCGCGTGGTACTTCGCGTTGAGCACGTTGCACTCGACCCCTTGGCGGCGCAGCATGGCAGCGAGCATCTCGGATTTTTCGATCGAGCGCGTGCCGACCAGAACCGGCCGCCCCTTCTTATGCTCGGCGATGATTTCATCGACGACCGTTTTGAATTTGGCGTTTTCAGATTTGAAGACGATGTCCGAATTGTCTTTGCGGATCATCGGCATGTTGGTAGGCACGACGACGACGTCGAGGCCGTAAATGTCGCGGAACTCACGCTCCTCGGTCTTGGCCGTGCCGGTCATACCGGCGATGCGCTCGTACAAGCGGAAGTAGTTCTGGAACGTAATCGTTGCCAGCGTCTGATCTTCGCTGCGAACCTTGATGCCTTCTTTGGCTTCGATCGCCTGGTGAATGCCGTCGGAGTATCGCCGGCCGTACATCAACCGTCCCGTGAACTCGTCGACGATGATCACTTCGTTGTCTTTGACGATGTACTGCTGATCGCGGTGGAAAAGGTTCCATGCCTTCAGCGCCGCATTGAGCTGATGCGTCAGTTCGATGTTGCGCTGCTCGTAGAGGTTGGAGACGCCGAGCATCTTCTCGACCTTCGCGACGCCCGCTTCCATAATTGGCACGGCGTGCGCTTTCTCGTCGACGGTAAAGTCTTCGCCCTTCTTCAAGCGCGGAATGATCTGCGCGAATTGTTCGTAGAGCTCGGTCGGCTCGGTTCCTTGACCGCTGATGATGAGCGGCGTGCGGGCTTCGTCGATGAGAATCGAGTCGACTTCGTCGACCAGCGCAAAATAGAGGTCGCGCTGCACCATGTCTTCGACTTGCCAGGCCATATTATCGCGCAAGTAGTCGAAGCCGACTTCGTTGTTGGTCACATAGGTGACGTCGCTATTGTAGGCAGCC
>PLLF01000015.1 GCA_003140855.1 Vulcanimicrobiota bacterium | reverse complement strand
CGAGTTGCCACGAATAGGTATAGTGTTAACGCCGGGCGAAAACTGACCCACTTTCCTAGCGGATCGCCGGTTTAATTTTGACCCACCTTGGCTTTTGATTTTGATGCCGGCAGGCTAATCCCCGCCTTGCGCCGTTCGCGTAGCCGGTAGCTGTCGCCGCTGATCATTGCAACGTGCGCGTGGTGCAAAAGGCGGTCGAGCATGGCCGCCGTCATCGTGGCGTCGCCGGCGAAGGCGGTGTCCCATTGCGCGAAGGGCAAATTGCTCGTGATTAAAACCGATCCGCGTTCGTATCTTTGCGCGATTGTTTGAAAGAAGTGGCTTGCCTCATCGCGCGAGAATGGCAGATAGCCGACTTCGTCGATGATCAGCAGTTTTGGTGCCTGAACGCTGCGCCGCAGATAGTTCTTAAGTCGTCCGTTGCGCTGGGCCGTTGTCAATTGCAACAATAAGTCGGCGGCAGAAACGAAACGCGTCTTGATGCCGGCCTGCGTTGCCTTGTATCCAAGCGCAACGGCCAGATGCGTTTTCCCAACGCCCGATGGTCCGAGCATCACAACGTTCTCAGCGCGTTCAACGAATGTCAACGTCGAAAGTTCGGTTAGGAGCTGCTTTGGTGCTCCGGTAGCGAACGCGAAGTCGTATTGTTCAAGCGTTTTGATGGCTGGGAAGCCGGCGGTTCGCGTGAGGATTGTGCGACTTCGTTCTTGGCGCTCTCGATGTTCGGCTTGCAGAAGTCGCTCGAAGAATGCCTGGAAGCTCGATTCATTACGCGCTGCCTCTTCGGCGACATGCGGGAGATGCGTCGCCATCGTCCCCAGAGCGAGGCGTTGGCAGAGGTCGTCAATCCGTTCCAATTCCATCATAGGGCGATCTCCTGAGCGAAGTGCTCGTACATCGCAAGAGGATGCTGCAACGATTCAACCGGCAACGGCACCCCTATCCCGGCCGTGCCTCTCGTCGCAAACCGCCCCGCGTACGGGAGCGGCAGCGCGCGAAGGGCTTTCTGCTCGTCAGCGAATCGATCGCGAGGCCGCTCTTTGAGCGTCGCGTGCACGCGGCAATTCGCCGTCTCATCCAGCCATATCCGAACTTCGCGATTCGCCGTTGCGACGTCGACGAGTTCGGAGTGCGCTGTTTGCAACGGTGCGAAGAATGATTCGCGCAAATACCGATGGAACCGTTCGACCTTTCCCTTTGTCTGCGCGCGGTACGGCGCGCAGAGCCTAATCGCTAAGCCATAGTGCTTCGCGAGTTCAAGGAGATGCCGGTTGTAGCGATGCTTCCCCTCCGCATACGCATTGCGCTCGATCACGATTGTCTTGGGATTGTCACAGAGAATTTGCAATGGAACGCCGTTGAAGAACTCGAGCGCCCGTTCGAGGCAGGCGACTAGCGTCTCGGTGCGTTCGTTATCGGTGAACTCGACATACGCATAACGAGAATAGCCAAGCTCGGCAGTGAACGCTCGCAACGGTGAGGAACCTCGCCGGAAATCGACAAAGTCGATTTGCAGCTGCTTCCCTGGCTCGGTTTCAAATCGAATCGCTGGTTCAACGGGCGCACGCGGCCGGATCGACGTCAAGAATTCCTTGAGCTGCGTAATGCCACCCTCGTAACCGTGCGCACGGATCTCCCGAAGCAATACCGTCGCGCTCAGAACCACTGGACCAGCGCGCTGAAGCCGATCGCGAAGATAGTCTTTGTACGGTTCGAGTTTCGTTGGTCGAGGCGATCGCGAACCGTACTCTTCATTGCGCTCGCCACGAAGCGCCGCCCGGACGGTGTTACGGGCAACGCCGACCTCACGGGCAATCTCCCGAATGCCCCTGCCCTGTCGGTACAGGACGTCAATTTCCACCTGAATCTCCTTAGTTAACATCGCGAACAAGTGTTCGCGGTCGTTCAGGTGGGTCAATTTTCAACCGGCGGGGTGGGTCAATTTTACTCCGGCGCTAACACTTGCGTTTCATTCCAAGCATGAGAAAGACAAGCCGAAGCGCGTTTATCACAACAATAGCACCTGTCCGCCTGGGCGCGACATTAAAGCGGCTCGGGCAAATAAACCCGGGACGGGTGGCTATCGGCTTTGTCACGACTGCATCGAACGGAACCGACAAGGCAAGTAAGATTTTCACTTACCTTTGCTCCATGCATACCAGTTAGTGAGCTCGGGTTTCGTGAAAGTTATTTCCCAGTCGGGACCAGTCGGCTCGCCATCTATGACAGCATAATAGCGTCGGAGTTTGGCGGGCCGAAGGCCGTTTTCGAACGCGACCCATAACGCCTTGAAACCCTGTTCCCGACCGCCGAAGAAACGGACGGTCGGCTCAGGGAACGCATGGCCTGGGCCACCCTCGCACGACTCGAACGTTTCGATCCCGTGCCGCGATAGTATTAAGACTTCGTTTCGTATGCCAGGGTCAACGAAATCGAAATCCGCCTCGGTATAGATGGGTGGGACATTCCGCTGCGGCATGGTCGTACGGGGGGCGCAACATTTTGTGGGCCTCATTCACGGGCACCCGGCCCAGGCGGGTTCGCTCCTGTGGTGGCGACCGATTCAACGGATTCATCCACCCACCACGGTAGCAGGCGACCGACCCGGGACTTGTTAGGGAAACCCCTAGTCATGCCCGGCCCCCTGGTGCGTGAGGTATATCGCCCCCACGATTGTCAAGTCGCAAAGTAGCCCTATAGCCCTACAGCCCTACGCTCGGCAGCTTTTC
>PLLF01000106.1 GCA_003140855.1 Vulcanimicrobiota bacterium | reverse complement strand
ACGCTGCTGCTCACGTTCTTCTACCGGCAGATGCAAAAGTTGGTCATGGACGGCTACGTGTACATCGCGCAGCCGCCGCTCTTCGGCGTGCGTAAAGGCAAGAAGCAGTGGTACGCGTTCAGCGACGCGGAGTTGAAATCGATCGTCGGCGAAGACGGCAAAGACTTCGTGATTCAGCAATACAAGGGCTTGGGCGAAATGGACGCCGAGCAATTAGCGGTGACGACCATGGAAGTGGGAAACCGCCGCCTCAAGCAGATCACGGTTGAAGATGCGATCGAAGCCGAGCAGATTTTCACCGACCTGATGGGCGACAAAGTCGAGCCGCGCAAGCAATATATTTTCGAATTCGCGAAGAGCGTCAAGAACTTAGATTTATAGGTACCTCGGCACCCTTCGACGAGCTCAGGATGACAAAGCCGTGATTGCGGGGCTTCCTTTAACGTTAGGGGTATAACTGGCTGCGGAGGGACCTTTGCGCAAAGGGATCTGGGCCGCCGCCGCAGTGCTGGTGCTTGCGGCGATTGCGGTAGTGGTGATTTTTCACAATACCGTGACGCGAGTCACGGTTAGCGCGCTTTCAGGCATCGCCACCGGCTACAAGATCGATATGCGCGAGCTGCGTTACGGGGGCGGTCACGCCGCGTTCGTAGGCGTGCACATTTCACGGCACGGGCAGCCCGTTCTCGACGCCGACCGCATAGACGTGTATTACAGTCTGCGCGACTTGCTGCCGGGCAGCAAGCATCGTTTTGGATTGCTGGCCGTGACAATCGACCGGCCCTACATCACGCTCATTCACAATCAAAACGGCACGTACAACATCTCGCTGCCGCCGAGCGCCGCCGCCGGGCCGGCGCATCGCGCGCATCCTTATGCCGTGCCGATGGCGATGACGCTGCGCATCCGCGACGGGCGCGCGTCGCTGATCGACCAATACCGCTATTATAAGGAAAGCCGGCTGCAGCGAGTCGATCACATCAACGTCGACCTAACGCTCAATACGGTGAAGGTGACGCACTACGTAGCAACCGGCGATCTCGAGGACGCCGGCACGCAGCCGTTTCGCGCGGTCGGAACGATCGATTACATCAAGGGATACGCACTGCACCACGTCAGGGTACGCGCGATTCCCATTCAAACGATCGGTAACTACTTCATCGATTCGCCTGCGGCGCGACTGTTGGGCGGCGTCGTGCGCGGCATGGACGTGCGCATGTACGCCTTCGACGTCAAGCCGAATGAAACGACCGCCTATCACATGATCGGTGCGGGATACATGGCCAAAGGATCGATGGAAGTGCGTGGCCTCGATTCGCCCATTCTCCATCTCGACGGTCCGATCAATATTTTCGACGGCGGCTTTGCGGCGCGGCGTCTGTCCGCCACCGTCGGCCACATTCCGATCGTGATCGCGGGCGGTATCTTCGATTTTGTCCACCCGCAGTTTCGTTTAGGTTTCGAAGGGCGCGGAGATCTGCGCTATCTCAAAGAGATTGCGAGCTTCGCCAAAGGGCTGCCGGTGTACGGCGGCCTGCGGATCCACGCACTGGTCGAGGGAGACATCGATAACCCGCTGCTGTGGATCGGTTTTGATGGAAAGCGTTTCAACTATCAGGCAATTCCGATCGACAATCCGCGCGGAATGGTGGCGCTGTACGGCAGCGATTTGGTCATCTTGCCGTTTCACGGCGAGTACAGCGGAATGAGCCTGCACGTTCAGGGCACGATGTTTCTGGGCCGGCAAGTCGTTTCGACGCTCGTACTGCACGCCTTCGGCCCGTCGCCGCGCCTCCCATATATCGGCGCGATGGTTGCGGATCAGCCCGTGGATACGGAAGCGCTGCTGAACGGAACGGACTTGAAGATTCGCGGGCGCGGGTATCTGGTTTCGGTTACGCATCCGGACGAGCTCAACGGATTCTATAATATTGACGAGCGCGGAGTGGGATCGTTTGGCCCCATCGCACTCCGCACGCCGGGCGGCGGAACGCTCGTCGCCGCGTTCGCTCTGGACCGGCCGCACGGCAATAGCGCGTTCTGGGCGTCGGCCGACAACGTCAGGTTGCTCCAGCCGTCGCCGGTAACGCTGCCCGGAGTCGACATTCCACAACTGCCGCCGATCGACGCGCACATCACGCGCGCAAACGTTGCCGGCACGGGCTCAGCCGCCAACTCGGTAATCGGCGGATCGATCGACATGTCGCCGGCGCTGATTTCAGGCGTGCCGTTCGATCGCATCCACGCGCAATTCGCCGGCCCGTTTGCGAGCGCGGAGATAAGTTCGGTGAGTGCCGCGGGCCCGTGGGGGACGTTTGCGGGACGAGGATCGTTCGCGCCGTCGGCGCTGATCGCGCGCGGAACCTACAACGGCACGCTCCAAGGCTTGCGTCAGTTCCTCGGCAACATCCCGGCGCAGGGTTCGATCAGCGGTCAGATGGGCATCGCGATCGCGCAAGGCAGGATCTACGTGCAAGCGCAAAACGCCCAGCTGCGCAACGCGACGATTCGCGGCATACCGGTGCAGAGCGTTTCCGGAACGATAGCGTACGACCGCGGGGTTTTGCGCGTGTATTCAGCGCAGGCGCGCGCGGCCGGCGGCGATGTCGTAGCCGCGGGTTCGTTCGATACGTCTTCTATGAACACGCCGACGCGCTTGGCGATCGCAACGACCGAGCTCGACGCGGGCATGCTCAGAGATTTGGGCGTGCCGATCAGCCGCGGATCGCTGGTTGCGTTCGGCGCGATCTTACCGGGTCGAGGTATTCCGGGTATCGACGCCGGCGTCGTGCTGCGCAATGGCGAGTCGGCGGGGTACGGTCCATTTTCCGCCAGCGCCGAGATCGGCATTGCGAACGACACTTTGCAAGTGCGTGACGGGCTCGCGGCTTTGGGGACGACGTTTGCCAACGTTGACGGTTCGATTGCCGGTTTGAGCTCCGGCGCGCCGCAATACGATTTGCAAGCGCACGTACCGGTCGGAAATATTTCAGAGGTTGCCCGCATCGCACGCGTGCCGACCTATCGCGCCGACGGAAGTTTCAAGGCCGATGTAAACGTCGGCGGCGCCGGCAGCAATCCGTCGATCAACGGCACGGTCGGCGTTCCCGTCGGTGAAATAAACGGCTTAGGATTCTCCGATGCATCCGGACTCGTCTCGGCAAGCCGGAGCGGCGGTACAGTGCGCAACGGTTCCGTGCAAGTGGTCACGACGCGGGCCGCGTTTTCGGCAACCCTTGCGAAAGGTGAGACGGCGTTTTCGTTGCGGTCGCGCCGAGCCGATCTTTCCGATTTCAACGATTACTTCGATACGGGCGACACGTTGGCCGGACACGGAAGTTTGAATCTGGCGTTCGCGCAATACGGCGGCTTGATTTTTACCTCCGGCGACATCGGCGTGGCCGCGCTGCGCTACCGCAGCTTCCCGATCGGCGACACGATCGCTCATTGGACGAGCTTGCGTGATATTCTGCACGGCAACGTATCGGTGGGCGGAAGCCATGGCCGCTTGCGGGCCGCCGGAAGCATCGCGTTTGCGCACGCGGCGGATTTCCGCACGTTGATCGCGCGGTCGCGTTATGATGTCGCAGGCACGCTCAGCGATATCGATCTCGGCACGTGGCTGGCGGCCTTCGGTTTTCCGGAAGCACCCGTCACCGGACGCATCAACGGCACGCTGGCAGTGCTCGGCACATATCCGCATTTGGCATTATCCGGAAACGCGGCGATTCTAAACGGAACGCTCGGGCCGCTGCCGATCGAACACGGGGAGATCGCGGTGCACGCGAGCGGCGACCGCATCGACGTTACGCGCCTGGCATTCGCGCTGCCGGCGTTGGATGCGACCGGCAGCGGCAGCTTCGGATTTGCCGCCACCGCTCCGATGAACCTCACCGTGCACGCGGTCACGAACGATCTTCCGCGGCTCGTCGCGCAAGCCACCAAGAAGCACATAGACGTCACCGGAAAACTCGAAACGACCCTGCGCCTGGGCGGAACGATCCGCGCTCCCGCGCTTTCGGCGGCCGTCGCGGGCACCAACGTCAATGCGTACGGCATTCTCATGCCTTCACTGGTCGGGCAGGTTGCGTTACGCGGCAACGACCTGATCGTGCGCAACGCTGAATTCAGTTTCGTGAAAGGGATCGCGGCTATTGCCGGCTCGCTGCCGATTCAGCTGCAGCCGTTCACGTTCGGGCCGCCGTCGGCGCCGGTGTCGATGGACTTTCTGGCGACAAACGTCGATCTTTCATCTTTTAGCGCATTTCTCGGTAACGATACGAAACTCGGCGGACTACTCAACGGACACATGGGAATATCGGGCACCGTCGGCGACCCGCGGATCTTGGGACAGCTGGCAGTAACCGGTGGAACGTATCGCAGCGCGTTGGAGACGACGCCGGTTACCGACACCGTCGCGCAACTGACGTTTCTGGGAACGCACGCTACGCTCGACCGGCTGCAAGCTCGCCCCGGATCGGGAACGCTGACGGGCTCGGGCAGACTCGACTTCGGCGGAGGCATTCACGGTGGGTCGCTGGGCTACTCGATTGCCGTGAAAACATCGCGCGCGCAATTAAACTTGCCGCAGTACGGAAGCTACACGCTCACGTCGGTGGCCACGCTGGCGCGCGTGCCGGGCAAGTTGGCGACGCTGACCGGCAATGCAACGATTACCGACTCGGTCGTGCCGTTCGCGGCATTCCTAAAATTCGGCGGCACGCCGGCGGCACCGGGCGAAGCTCCCACCGGACCTCCATTCAATCTGGGATTCAATTTGGCGATCACGGCGGCGAAGAACGTGCGCGTCCGCGGCGGAGGCGCCGGCATCTTCGGCCTGGACATTGCCGGTCAAGGATCGGTCTTGCTCGCGGGAACGCTCTTGCAACCGACACTCGCCGGTGAATTTAATTCGGCGGGCGGAACGCTGACCTACATCGATCACGCGTTCAAAGTCCGCACCGGAACCGTGACCTTCAATCCGGCCAACGGCGTCATCCCCGATATCTACGCGGTCGGTACGACGCACGTGACCAATCCCGATCCAAACTCATCGCGCAATCCCACCGGCGCTGCGGACATCACCGTCACCGTGACCGGACCGGTCACCAGTCCGCACATCGCTTTTCAATCCGATCCCCCCGGATACACAGACCAGCAGATCATCGCCCTGCTGCTCCCGCTTGGCGGGCTCATTGGGCCGATCCAGTTTACGGATACGGGCGCCATCCTGCCGCCGGGACAGCTCAAGGGTGCACCGGTCCCCGACATGATCGGGCTGCTGCCGCCCAACGTTCTCGTCCAGCGCCAGAACGGCACGCTCACGATCGGGCAGGAAGCCTTCAATATTCTGAACGCGCAGTTTGCCAGCGGCTTGCTCGCGCCGATCGAAAACGCGCTCGGCACCGGGCTGGGCCTCTCCGACGTCAATTTGACTCTGGATTACACCGGCAATTTCGGCGTGAACTTCAGGCGTTTGCTGGCCAAGAATTTCTACGCGCTCTACGGGACGACGCTGGGCGTGCCCGTCCGGCAGACGTTCGGCTTCGTCTACCAGCCCAACACCTTCACCTCGGCTCAGTTCACCATGTTCATGCAGCAAGGCCCGACGCCGCTCTTCCAGGCCGGCACGCAAACCCTCCAGACCAACCAGCGCGCCGCGGCCGGCCAAGCCTTGCAAGGGACCAATGGCTTCACGTTCCTTTATCAGAGGCTGTTTTGAGCGTGCGCGGCAAGGATGGTCCGGGGTGGCCGCGAACAGGCGGGGCGGGCCGAAACGGCGCGGGCGGCGGACGCGTTACGGAGCTAACGCCACAGGCGTTAGACCACTGGTACTCTCAAGGAAGATATTGTTGATGACCTCGAGCCTCCGGGGTGCGCGCGGCGTGCTCCAACGGTGTGCCGGAATCGTCCTCACACTGGCAACGATCGTATCGCTGTTGACGCCTGCCGCCGCGATCTCCGCGACCACGCCGACGATCGTATCGGTGGACATCTCCGGCAACGTGCACGTGCCGACTTCGACTATCATGAACGTGATCGCCGCCAAGCCCGGCCAGCCTTACGATCCCAAAGTCGTGCAAGCCGATCTGCAGCGTATCTTCGCGCTCGGCTATTTCGCCGATCAGGCCGCGCCGCTCGTTCGTCAACGTCCGAACGGGATCGCGATCACCTACCGCGTGATCGAAAATCCGGTCATCACCAAGGTCGTCTTTCAAGGGAACAATCACGTCCCGGCGGACACGCTGCTGGCGCTGATGGACACGTCGGTCGGCCAAGTACTCAACACCAACACGCTGCGCCAAGACTTTTTGAAAATCAATTCTTACTACGACCGGATCGGGTACGCCGGGCAGTTGCCGTCGCACGTCACTAATCTCAACATCGATGCGCAAACCGGCGCAGTGACGCTGGACATCAAAGAAGGCTTGACGATTACCGCCGTCAAGATCGGCGGCGACCCGGTTCTTCCGCCAAGCTTGATCCTGCCCGCGCTCAACGTGAAGCCGGGCGTTGAATATTCCGATGCGCTGCGCGACAAAGACTATCAGGTGCTGCAGTCTTTGTATCAAGACAAGTACAACCTGATCCTCGGCGGTTTCGAAGGCGGCATCGACGCGACCACAGTCGATCCGAAAGCCGGCACCGCGGCCGTAACGTACGACATCTATGTGGCGCGCGTCGGGCTCGTGCAAATCACCGGCAACACGAAAACCAAAGATCAAGTCATCCGGCGTCAGCTCGGGCTGCAGCCGGGGATGATCGTCACCAAAGCCGGCGTTCAGCGCGATCTCGAGCGCTTGAACAACACACAGTTCTTCTCAAAGGTTGACGTCAATCCGAAACCGTGTCCCGATGAAATGGAGAAAAAGGATCCGGGCTGCGTCGTGCTCGACTGGGTGGTCGCGGAGCAGAAGACCGCGCAAGCGTCGATCGGCGCGGGCTACTCCGGCGGCATCACGGGGCAAGGTCTCTACGGAACGATCGGATACAGCGATAACAACCTGCACGGCACGGGCAACGGGGCGAGCTTCCAGTTCGAACGTGGTTCGCGCAGCTATGTAACGCAGTTGTCCGTGAGCATTCCTTACTTTGGAAACTCCGCCAAGTCGCAGCGCTACAGCTTCGGCGCGAGCATCTTCGCAAACGGAAACACGTACTTTTATCCCGTGTACACGACCGCAATCGGCAACGCCGCCGCCAATCCAACGCAACCGATTCCCGTCACGCTCTTGCCCAGCAACAGCGCGTCTCTGCTCAGCGGCGTCGTCGCGACGAGCACGGCCAAGACTGCGGGCATCTCGCTGCAAGTCGGGCGCCGCATGACCCAGTCCATCCAAGCCCAAGTCGGCGTGAACGCTGAAAACGTAACGAACAGCACGACGGTGCCTTCGCCGTTTTTCTTCAACACAAGCCAGCCCAACATTATCGTCGGCCCGACGCCCGGTCCGCTCAGCAACCTCACGGGCAACACCGGCAGCTTCGGCATTCAGGCAACGTCGATCGCCAACATCAATACGGGCACGCCGTACCGGCTCAACTCGCTGTCGCTCTCGGTGTCCACGATTCCCGCAGAGTCGCTCGACGATATCTTCAATCCGCGCCGCGGGCAGACCGTATCGTTTAGCGAGACGATCTCCAATCCGTCGATAGGCTCGAACTTTTCGTTCACGCAAAGCATTTTGGACGCGGCTAAATTCTTTCCAATACTCAAAGATTCGACGCTGGCACTGCACGGCCAAGCCCGCGGCTCGACCGGAGCGATCCCGCCCAGCGCGCTCTTCACGTTTTCGGATCAGAACCTGCGCGGGTACCAAAGCGTCTATTACGGCACCGACACCGTGTTGGGCCAGATCGAGCTGCGCAAACCGTTGACTGCCGACCGCAAATTCGGCGTCGCGCTTTTCGTAGACGAAGGCGCCTGGCGCGTGCGCGGCGCAGCCCCGCTGCTGGATCCGTACACGAACAGAATCATCGGTTATCCCGGCAATTGGTCTTATCTGGGCGACGTCGGCTTTGGGTTGCGCTTCGACGTCCCGCAGTTAGGGTTGCACACGATCCGCATCGACTTTGCAAAAGGTTCGAACGGAAATCATACCAGCTTCGGCATCGGCCAAAGCTTCTAGGAGCTATGAAGAGTACATCAACGTTAGTTCTGGCGGCGGCCGCGTTCGCGGCTCTGCTCGTCGCGCCGGCTGCGATCGCCGCGGACCTCACCGACGTCGGCTATCTCGATCAAGCCGCGGTCGGAGCGCTTCCGCAGTTCCAACGCGCGAACGCGCAAGTAGCTCAGTATAAGAGTCAGCTCGATCCGCAATTTGCGGCGGCGATGAAACGTGCCCACAACGATGCGGACCGGCAGCGCATTTCCGGAGAATTTCAACAGAAGTTTCTCGACAAGCAGCGTCAGGTGCTCGGACCGCTTTTTGCGCGAGCGCAAACGGCGATCGCGCAAGTCGCTTCAAACCAGCGTCTTTCCGTGGTCGTCGACAAGCGCATCGTCGTATTCGGCGGCCAGAACATTACCAAGAGCGTCGTCGATCTGGTCAACGGCCCGGGCCCGGTGGTGCCGCCCGCCAGCACGCCTCCGCCGGCCGTCATCGGATTCGTCGATCAGTCTCAGATCGATCAGCTTCCGAAGATCAAAGCGGCCAACGACAATTTCCTGAAGTTCGCCAACGACGCGCGCCAAAGCGCACTGCAAAAGATGCAGGCCGCCAAGAACAATCAGCAGCAGCAACAGCAGATCTTTCAGCAGTATCAAAAATCGCTGACGGACGAGCAAAATCGCACGCTCAAGCCGCTGGTGGATCAGACGCGCAGCGCGATGGCGACCGTCGCCAATCAAAAACATCTCATTCTGGTGATCGACCGGGCGGACATCATTTATGGCGGGGCGGACATCACGGCCGATGTCCAAAATGCGCTCAAATAGGCGTATCTTCGCAGGCTTGGCAGTGGCCATCGTAATGCTTGCAGGCTGTGCGCAACCGCGCGCGGACGATCCGAACGTTCGCGGCATCGGCTATGTGCGTTTAGAGGAAGTGCTGAAGAAGCACCCGCTCTATCCGCAGCTTTCTCAGATAGACGATTCCATCGACGCGCTCGGACTGCGCTCGCTCGGGGCCGGTTCCGTGCCCCACACGGGCAAGCAAATCGCGACGCAAACCAAAGAGCTGAACGCCGAACTAAAAGCCGCGCAGGATCGCGCCAACGTCATCCTTCGTCAGAAACAGCTCGACTACGCGCAGCGCGAACAGGCCGCCATTTCCGCCGCGCTGGCAGCTGCGGGCGCGGGCACCAATGGAGCGCAAAGCGCACAGGCCATGCAAAATATCAGCGCCGCGCAGGCGCAGCAGGTCACCGCGCAAGCCAACAGCGACTTCGGGCAATATCAGCAGAGCGTCATCGCGCAGTCGAACGCTGCGCTGCAATCCATCGGCGCGCAGCTCGGCGCGCGCGCGGATCGCGCCTTCGGACAGCGCGCGACGCAACTGCAGGAACGCGAGTCGCAGCTTTCGCTCGAACTCTCGCAGCAGGATGCCAACAAGCGCCTCCAATTGCGAATGAAGCTGAACGGCTTGGCCCTGCCCGACGCGACGCGTAAGCAATACCGCGACGAACTCGCCGCTCTCGATCGCAACGAAGCGAACGTCGTGGCGGCGCAGCGGGCTCGCGATCAGCAGACGTTGGCAACGTACCGTGCGCAGTTGAACACGCAGGTTCGTAACGAAATGGCGTCTCAATCGGCGAAGATCCATGCGGACACGCAAGCCAAACTTCAGACCAGGCGAAACGAAGTGTCGCAGCAAGTCTCCTCGCAGCTGCAAGGCTTGCGGCCGGCTGCGGTGCCTTCGAACTTGCCGGCTGCAACGCGCGACCGGATCGCGGAGATAGATCGCACGTTCAAAGCGAAGTTTCAAGCCGACGCGCAAAAAACGATCGCCCAATACCAGGCGACAAAGGCCGAGTTGGACGCCCGCTACGCGGAATTGCAAGGCGCCGACGCCTCGGCAACGGGAGCCGCTCACACGCAGTTGGGCCAGCTCCAGCGCGAGCGCGACGATCTCTACAATAAAATGGTGGAACAGATACGGCGTGACGCCGGAACAGTGGCGGCGAAACGCGGATTGCAGGTCGTTCTGGTCAATATCGAAGCCGCGCCGGGCGGCATCGATCTGACGGGCGACGTCGAAAGGGACATCGAGAGTTTACACGAGTGAAAAAACATATTATTTTCATCGCCGCCCTGGCAGCGGCCGCACTTACCGGGTGTGCAGGCTCCGGAAGCCCCGTCGGTTTGGTCGACGTGCAGCGCTTGACGGCTAATTGGCCGCTGTATACCAACGCTCAAAACCAGTTGGTGGCCGATCAGCGCGCCATCGCCGCGGGTAAGGGATCGAACGCTGCCAAACAGCGGCAGGTCGTGCAGTTGCAGCAGCACTATTCGCAAATTTCCAATCAGCTGGTCTCGCAGGTTAAAGCAGCGGCCGCGAAAATTGCCGGTGAGAAACAGCTGAAACTGGTGGTGACGCGCGAGTTCGTCGGTTACGGTGGAACCGATATCACGGGCGATGTAGAAAAGCTGCTCGGCATCACCGAAAAGCCGACGCCCACCCCGTAGTGCTTGGGACGCTCGGCCAGCTGGCAGAACGGGTTGGCGGCCGCGCGCTCGGTGACCCCGCGTTTCAAATCGCGCGCATCGCCGCGATCGACGAAGCGACGCCGGATGCGCTGACGTTCGCGACGACGGCGTCCTATTTGGAATCGGCGCTCAAATCGCGAGCCGGCGCCGTGCTCGTTGACGAGTCGCTCCTGGCTCCGTCGCAGCAAGAGGGCGGCGGAAAGCCACTGATCGCCGTTCCCAGCGCGCGTGCCGCCTTGGCTGCGCTGCTGCAAGCTTTCGAACGTCCGCGTAAACGCGGTCCGTTTCGCCATCCATCTGCAGTCGTGGACGAGACTGCGACGATCGGTCCGGACGTATACGTAGGGCCCGGCGCGGTCGTCGGCGCGGGAGCTCGCATCGGCGCGCGCACCGTGCTCGAAGCCGGAGCTCATGTCGGAGGCGAAGCTCGGATCGGAGCCGATGCGCTGCTCTATCCGGGCGCGTGCGTGCTGGAAAGCTGCATCGTAGGAGATCGTGCGATCTTGCAGAGCGGATCGGTGATCGGCAGCGACGGATTCGGGTACGTTTTCGTCGACGGTAAATTCGAACGAATTCCACAGGTCGGAAACGTCGTGCTAGGCGACGACGTGGAGATCGGCGCGAACACGTGCGTCGATCGCGCGCAGACCGGCAGCACGCAGATCGGCGACGGGACGAAGATCGATAACCTGTGCCAAATCGGGCACAACTGCCGGATTGGAAAACACTGCGGAATCGCAGCTGAAGTAGGATTGGCCGGCAGTACGATCTTGGGAGATTACGTACTCGTCGGTGGAAAGGCCGGAACCATCGGACACCTGACGGTGGGATCGCGCGCGCGAATCGGTGGCGGCAGCCACGTTTGGAAAGACGTTCCCGAGGGCGCATTTTACAGCGGCGTGCCGGCTCGTCCGCACGAGCAGCAAATGCGGCGAGAGGTCATGATCCGCAACCTGGCTAAGCTCGTCGCCCGTGTCGATGCGCTCGAAAAACGTCAGTGACGCATTATCAAACGACGGTACGTGAACCCCTCGCCTTTGAAGGCGTAGGTTTGCATTCGGGCGCGCCGTGCCGCGTTCAAATTCGGCCCGCTGCGCCCGGCACGGGATTGCGTTTCGTCAGCTCGGGCGTTGAGATTCCCGCCCTTGCGGAATACGTCGTGGAAACTGCGCGCGCAACCGTCATCGGCAAAGACGGCGTCACTATTTCGACCGTCGAGCATATGTTGGCCGCGCTGTTCGGCATGGGCATCTCGAATGCGGAACTCTTGGTAGACGGTCCCGAGATTCCGGTTGCCGACGGCAGCGCGAAAATCTTCGCGGAAGCGATCGCCGCGGCGGGCGTTACGACGCAGCGGGAAACGCGCGCGAGCTTCGTTCCGAGCTCGGCGTCGTTTGCACGCGACGGAGACAGGCTCGTGATAGTATTGCCTGCCGCCACGTTCTGCGTAAAGTTCGTGGCTGACTTTGCGGCGCCGATCGGGACGCAGTTCTTTGACGGTGAACCCAACGGCGACATGTTCTTGAAAGAGATCGCCGGCGCGCGCACGTTCGGATACGTGCACGAAGTGGAAGCTCTGCTCAAGCGCGGGTTGGCGAAAGGCGGAACGCTCGAGAACGCACTGGTCTTCGCGCCGGCGGGCCCGCTGCAGCCTTTGCGCTGGGAAAACGAACCGGTGCGCCACAAGGTGCTGGATCTCTTGGGCGATTTTGCGCTCTTGGGCGCGTGGCCGCAGTGTGAAATCATCGCGATCAAGAGCGGACACAAACTCCATTGCATTATGACGCAGCAATTGCGCAGCCAGATCGGCGCCGAACTGCCGGCGGCGAAAGCGAGCTCGTAGTGGCCGAACTCGACATCCGCCAAATTATGGAGATCTTGCCGCACCGCTACCCGCTGCTGCTGGTCGACCGCATCCTCGAACTCGAGGCCGGCGTGCGCGCGCGCGGATACAAGAACGTCACCAACAACGAACCCATGTTCGTCGGACATTTTCCGGGGAATCCCGTTCTGCCGGGAGTCTATATGATTGAGGCGCTCGCGCAATTGGGCGGCTGCGTCGTGCTCGAGCCGGGTGAATTTTCGCGCAAGATTCCTTACTTGGCGGGAATAGATCGCGCCAAGTTCCGCAGACCCGTGATCCCCGGCGACTGCTTCATGATGGAAGCGACCTTGATCAAGCACAAGCGTAACATCGGCTGGGTGCAAGTGGAAGGCCGCGTGGACGGCGAGTTCGTGGTTTCGGCGGAACTGACGTTTTCGATCTCTTCCGATCCGCGGCTGCTCGGATATGACGCCGCCGTTCTCCACACGTAAAGCTGCAACCGCGTGATTCACCCAACTGCGATCGTTCATCCGAACGCGAACATAGATCGCGGCGTCGAGATCGGGCCCTACTGCGTTGTCGGCGAGAACGTCGCGATCGGGCGCGGTTCGGTGCTGCAATCGCACGTGGTCGTCAACGGTTGGACGACGATTGGCGAAGACTGCGCGATCTTTCCGTTTGCGACGATCGGAGCTGCTTCGCAAGACAAGAAGTATACCGGCGAGCGAGCGTATACGCGGGTCGGCAGCCGCACGATCGTGCGCGAGTACGTCAGCATCCAGCGTGCCACCGGCGAAGACCAAGTGACGGCCGCCGGCGACGACTGCCTGTTCCTGGCGTACGTGCACATCGCGCACAATTGCACGATCGGCAACAACGTTACGATGAGCAATCTTTCGCAGCTCGCCGGCCACTGCGTGCTCGAAGACAACGCGGTGATAGGCGGATTCACGGCGCTGCATCAGTTCACGCGCGTCGGCTCGTACGCGATGGTCGGAGGCGCCAGCGGGCTCACGCGCGACCTTCCGCCCTTTTTTCTGGCCTCGGGAAACCCCGCGACACCGTACGGACTCAATAGCGTCGGCTTGCGCCGTGCTGAATTTTCTCCGGAAGAGCGCACCGAGATAAAATCGTTTTATAAGATTCTCTACGGATCGAAGTTGAATCTCTCGCAGGCGATTGAGGCGATGAAGGCCGAAGCCTCGACGCCGTCAGGCCGGCAGATAATAGCATTTCTCGAGAGCGAATCGCAGCGAGGCATCCTTTTAAAATGACGCCATAACCCGGCCAGGCTCCTGAATGCGCTATTTCTTTTCGACGGGTGAACCCTCGGGCGAACTGACGGCGGTCGCTCTGGCTGAAGCGATCGCGCGGCGCGATCCGCAAGCGCGCTTCGAAGGAATAGGTTCGTCGCGCATGCGCGCGGCCGGTTTTCGAATCCGGCACGACACCTCGGGTTGGGCGAGCATAGGTCCGGTGTCGGCGCTCCCGCGCATTCCGAAGTTGCTCTTCATCGGCTTGGAGACGGCCGCAATAATCGCGGTCTCCAAACCGGACCTGGTCGTGCTCGTCGATTTTGGCGCGTTCAACGTTCGGCTCGCCAAAGTGCTGCGCGCATTTGGTTTTCGCGGTCCCATTCTGGACGTCTATCCGCCCGGCACGTGGCTCGACGATCCCAAACGCGCGCGCGAGATCGCCCGCGTGGCCTTGCCGCTGACGGCATTCGCGCATCAGCGCGATTTTTTCCTGAGCCTCGGATTACCGATCGCTTTTTTCGGGCATCCGCTGGCGTCGCGGTATGCGATGCGGCCGCCGCGCGCGGCGCCGCCGCCGGACGGCGGAACGATCGCGCTGTTGCCGGGCAGCCGCAGGGGCGAATTGCACTATCACGTTCCGCTACTGCTGCGCGCATACGAGCTGTTGAAAACACAACGCCCTCATCTGCGCGTGGTTGCCGGACCGGCGGACGAAATGGGCGAGCGGTACATCAAAGAAATTGCCGCGCGCGAAAATGTTACCGGCCTTTCGTTCGCGGCGGGTACTACGCGCGCGATTTCCGGTGCCGACGCCGCGTGGGTGTCGTCGGGCACCGCCGTGCTTGAGTGCGCTCTCTCGGGCGTCCCGCTGGTGGCGCTTTACGTTATTTCGCCGCACCTGGAGCGGTACGCGCAGCGCGTGCGCGCTGGCCGCTTCATCGCACTGCCCAACCTCGTGATGGCGCGCCGTATCGTGCCGGAGCTTATACAGGAACAAGCGACGCCCGAACATTTGGCGGACGAGATGGAACGCGTGCTGCGCGATCCGGCGAGGCAGTACTCGGAGTTCCTCGCTTTGCGCGAAGCGCTCGGACCGGCCGATGCGATCGAGCGCTGCGCGGCCTTTGCGGTTGAGCTGGCGAAGAATCCCAAACACTGATGCGGATCTACCACACGTCCGATTTGCACGACCATCGCGGCATCGTGCCGCGACTGCGAGCGCTACGGCAGAATGCGCGGGGCCTGCTCTTCGATTGCGGCGATTCGCTGCGCGGCAGTCAAACGGTGTATCACCGCCGCGAGCCCATCGTCGCGGAGATCGATGCGGCGGGATACGACGCGCAAGCGGTCGGCAACCGCGAATTTCATTATCTCTTCGGCTGTTTGCGGGCGCGCGCCGCGCAGATGCAGCATCCGCTCCTATGCAGCAACCTCGTCGACTTAAAAAATCGCGAGCTTCCTTTTGCGCGCTTTCATAGTATCGAATACGCGGAGCCGGGGCAGCAGCCCGTCCGCGTTCATCTTGCGGCGTTGCTCGTCACGCAATATCCGGCGGGAAGCCCGTGGGAACGAGTCTTTGGATGGCGCTTCCTGGATCCGCAGACGGTCGTACGTGAATTCGCGGAAAGCATTCCGAGCGGCGAGCCGTTGATCGTACTTTCACATTTGGGTCTGCGTCGCGACCGCGAACTGGCCGCTGCCAATCCGCGAATCGATCTGCTGCTGGGCGGACACAGCCACGACACGCTTTTCGATCCTGAATTGCAAAACGGCGTGCCGATCGTGCACGCGGGGCCTTACGGGCAATACGTGTCGCAAACCGACCTCGAGTACGATCTCGCGCGCGGGCGCTGGACGCTTTCCGCTTTCTCGCTCGTTCCGCTGCTGGCGGCTGCATGAAGCCGGTGCTTTTCGTTTCGAACGGCCACGGCGAAATCGCGATCGCGGCCCGGATCGCGCGCGAGGTCGGCGAGCGTTCGACGATACGGTGCTGTCATTTAGCCCTCGTGGGTGATGCCGGTCATTCCGATGCACTGCACGACGTCGGGCCGCGACGGAAAATGCCGAGCGGCGGTATGGTCGCCATGGGAAACGTGGCGAACATTGCGCGCGACATCGCGGCCGGCCTCGGTCCGCTGACGTTCGCGCAATGGCGTTTTCTCGCGCGCAACCGCAGCGAGTTTTGCGCCGCCGTCGCGGTCGGAGATGCGTTCGCCCTCTTCATGGCGTTGCGCGCGCGCATTCCGGTGATTTTCGTTGGAACAGCGAAAAGTGTGTACGTCGCGCCCTACGGCCGTTTTGAAGAGCGCCTCTTGCGCCGCGCGTATGCGGTATTCGTGCGCGACGATGCAACCGTGCAGCGATTGCAAGCTCACGGAATTCGGGCCGCGGCTGCCAACGTCATGGCCGATCTCGGCGTTGCGGAAAAGCCGGAACGTCCCGGTTTGGACGGCGATCCGCTCATCGCACTTTTCCCTGGCAGCCGTGAAAGCGCGTATGGAAATGCGCGTTTCTTGTTGGACGTCACGCTGCGCGTGCACGCTCTTCGGCCGCGTGTCCGTGCGGTTCTGTCGGTAGCACCCGGCCTCGATCCGGCGCGCTTTGCCGCCGAGCTGCGCCGCAATGACGCGCGCGTCATGCCGCTGGAAGATCCGCTCGAGCCGTTTTCCGTATGTGCCGGCGAAGTGGAGATCGTGCGCGCTTGGAGCGGAGAAATCGGGGCGGTTATCGACCGCGCGGCGCTGGTCCTCGGGCAAGCCGGTACCGCGAACGAAGCCGCGGCTGCCGCCGGCGTGCCGGTCGTGGCGTTCGAAGGCGGAGGATGGTATCGCAGCCGTCAAGCCGCACTGCTCGGCGGTGCGTTGCGCGTACTTCCGCTCGACGCCGAATCGGGAACGCGGCAGATCGCTGCGCTGCTCGACAACGCTGAAGAACGCGCCACGATGGGGCGCACGGGACGCGAACGTCTTGGCGCCCCCGGCGCAGCTCGCCGCATTGCCGAATCGATCGTTGGCTTATGCGCCTGACGCGCGGACTGCCGGCAGCTTTTGCGGTGACGAATTTCGTCATTCCGTTTTTCCCGCCGTTCATCACCTTGACGGCGGTAACGATACCGGGCGTGTCGCTTGTGCCGCGCTGGTTCGCGATAGCGCTGCTGGCGTTGATGACCGTTGTCGCTCTCTACTCGATCGCGACGCTGCTGATTCCGCCGCGCGAAACGCCGCCGACGATGTGGCCGCTGCTCGGCTGGCTGGGAGCGGCCTTGCTCTCCGCCGCGCTCGGCTTCGATCCGCGCGACGGATTGCTGTTCATCGCGATCTTCGGGCTTGCGCTGGTGTGGCACCTGACGATTTTACGGTATTACCGCGCACCGGGAGTGAGCCGCGCAATCTTTACCAGTTACTTGATCTCCGGAGCGCTTGCATCCCTCGCGGCGGTCGTCATGGTCGTCACGCGTCTGCCCGCATCGCAGTACGCGATCGGTCATGGAAGAGCGATCGGAACGTTCATCTTACCAGGCGAGCTGGCGGGGTATCTGATCATCTTCCTCCCGATTGCGTTTGCAGTCGCGCGCGTTTCAACGGACGCTCGCCTGCGCGCGCTCGCGTGGTCTGCGCTCGCGATCGGCGCGCTTGCGTTCGCTTTGACGCTTTCGCGCGCGGGCTGGATGGGCTTGGCAGCCGCGATTGCGTTTTATCTTTTCGTGGGCGGCCACGTGCGACGGCGCTACGCACCTTTCATTCTGCTGGGAGGACTGGCGGCGGTGCTGATCTTTTTCAACGCGCGCCACAATCCGTCCGAAAACTACACGCGTCTTTCGATTTGGCAGGCTGGGATCGAGATCGTGCGGCGCTTTCCGCTGACCGGCGTCGGTCCGTTTGATTTCGCGCGAATCTATCCGCTGGTGCGCCTGCCCGACGGCGACGCAGCCGCTTTCCACGCGCACAGTTTCTTACTGACGATCTTTGCGGAAATGGGATTGATCGGACTGCTTGCGGTGCTGTTCGCATGGTGGCGCTTCGTCGTCGAGCTGCTGAAGCGATTGCGCGGCGCTTCACCCGCGAACGCGACGATCGCGCTCGCGGTGGCGGCGGGACTCGTGGGCACGTGGGTGCAAGGGCTCATCGACACGGTGAGCGTCGTTATATTCGGGCTGTGGTTGCCGGCAATGGCGCTCGCACTGGTCACCGCCACCGACGGACTTGGAGAGCAGCCACGATCGTCATGAGATTCATAGGCACACTTGCACTCGCGGGGGCGTTCCTGGGAGCATGCAATCCGCAGCCGCAGAAACATCCCGCGGCCGCGCCGTCTGCTACCCCGCCGGGCGTGCCGCCGTTGAAGATCACGGGCCATGGAACTGCTCGTTCGCCGGTGCGCACCGTGGAGCAAACGGGCAATCGTAAACTCTACGAACTGCTGGCGCGATCGTTCGTCAGCCATTCAGCGCACAACGTCGCGCAGGCGACGTTTCAACAGGCGACGGTGACTTTCTACGATAAGGACGGCACGTCGCTAACTGCGCAGGCGCCGCAAGCCGCCGTGGACGAACGCACCAAGAAAGTGGTGCTCTCCGGCGGAGTTCGCGCGCATACGAGCACCGGTGCAACGCTGACGTGCGATCGCTTAACGTTCGATCGCTCGACGGGCCTATTGAACGGAGAGGGCACCGTGCGCATGACGGCCCAGCAAAACGGATCGCGAGAGGTCCTGACCGGCGATACGTTCACGTCGGATATCAATTTAACGCGTATGGTGATGAAATGACGGTGGCCACGCAATTGCCCGCGCGTGAAATCAAGATGCGCGGACTGGTGAAACGCTACGGCGAACGGACCGTCGTCGACGGCGTCAGCGCGGAAGTGCGGACCGGCGAGATCGTCGGTTTGCTCGGGCCGAACGGCGCGGGCAAGACCACGACCATCGAGATCCTCGAGGGACTCCTCGAGCCGGACGCGGGAGACGTCACCGTGCTGGGCCTGCGCTGGGGCGTCGACGACCACGCGCTCAGGCAGCGGCTCGGGATTCAGCTGCAGGACACGCAACTCAACGAGAAGCTGTCGGTGGAGGAGGTGGTCCGGCTGTTTCGATCCTTCTACCGACGCGGCCCGTCGGTGTCCGACGTGATCGCGATGGTCGAACTCGAGTCGAAACGCCGGAGCCTCGTTGGCAAACTGTCCGGCGGCCAGAAGCAGCGCCTCGCCGTCGCGTGCGCGCTGGTGAACGAGCCGGCTCTCCTGTTCCTCGACGAGCCGACG
>PLLF01000013.1 GCA_003140855.1 Vulcanimicrobiota bacterium | reverse complement strand
GCAGCACCGCCGTGCTGCCCGAGGCGTAGACCGTCACGGTTTTACCGCCATAGTTTGCGACAAAGAGCTTGCCGAAGCCGTCAACCGCCAGCGCGAACGGCGCGTTCACGCCCGTGGAGATCGTCTGCAGCACCGCCGTGCTGCCCGAGGCGTAGACCGTCACGGCGTTACCGTTATTGTTTGCGACATAGAGCTTGCCGAAGCCGTCAAACGCCAGCGCGATCGGAGTGTTCACGGAGATCGTCTTCAGCACCGCCGTGTGGCCCGGGGCGTAGACCCTCACGGTGTTACTGTTGGCGTTTGAGACATAGAGATTGCCGAAGCCGTCAAACGCCAGCGCATCCGGCCCGCTCACGCCCGCGGAGATCGTCTGCAGCACCGCCGTGTGGCCCGGGGCGTAGACCGTCACGGTGTTATTGCCGTTTGCGACATAGAGTCGGCCGACGCCGTCAACCGCCAGCGCGAACGGCGCGTTCACGCCCGTGGAGATCGTCTGCAGCACCGCCGTGCTGCCCGAGGCGTAGACCGTCACGGTGTTACCGGCGTAGTTTGCGACATAGAGCTTGCCGGAGCCGTCAACCGCCAGCGCCCACGGCCCGTTCACGCCCGCGGAGATCGTCTGCAGCACCGCCGTGTGGCCCGGGGCGTAGACCGTCACGGTGCTACTGTTGTGGTTTGCGACATAGAGATTGCCGGAGCCGCCAACCGCCAGCGCGCTCGGCCTGTTCAGGCCCGCGGAGATCGTCCGCAGCACCGCCGTGCTGCCCGGGGCGTAGACCGTCACGGTGTTACCGCTATAGTTTGCGACATAGAGATTGGCGCCCGCATACCATGTATAGAGCCCATTGGCGCCCGCGGTTGCGGGGAGCAACGCCGAGCCTGCGGCGGCGGATGACGCCGCGTCCGATGTCGGCGTTGACGGAGAAAGGCCGTTGCTGCCGCCGCCGCACGCGGCCAAGAGCGCCGCGCTCAGGCACGCGCCGACGAGGTTGCGTAGATGTTTCATGCGTTGTCCTCCCTAAAATCGGAGCTGCCGAGGGCTTAGACGATGACGTAGCGGAACGCAATACGCGCGTCCCGCTCTACGCGTCAGCATGCACTGGTCCTAAGAAAAGCCCAGGAAGGCAACCGTAGGTCCGCTGCTCCGCACAGAGACCGTCTCTTTACAATTCCTTACCAACACCAAGGGCAAATGGCCGGCGTCTCTTCCTTGCGCCTCGCGGCGCGGCACAGGGGCCTCGTCGGGATCAGCGAGCAACCCCCACGCTGCTTTCTGGGGCCGGCCCAAGGTGTGTTATACTCAAAATCGGCGTTTAGAGGCCGGACGTTTTTTATTTTAGCAACAAGGCCATGATTTTTAAAAAAGGAACCGCAGCGCTGCGAACTCACTTTACCAAAATAATCGCGCGTTTTGCGTTCGTCTATACGATGATGGCTACTGGGCTGTCACTTCGCTCGTTGTCCGCCATGGCTTTCGCGGTACTGATCGCCTCGGGATGCTCGGGCTTGAGCCACATGGTCCCGTTTTCTAATATGCCTGGCGGTGGCGACTCGACATTCGGAGTCCAACAGAGCAGCGCGAGCTTGTCAGCGGTTTTCACGGTGCAATTACCTAAGCAGAGCGGAACAGCGACGTATCCGGCTCGGTCGCTCACAGTCGAAAGCGATGGCGTGCTGTCTACACTGCAAGGTATCAACTTTCCAGCCGATCCTAAGTGCGTAGGAATTAGCACCGCTTTGATGCTCTGCACGGTACATCTCTCGCTCACATATGGGGAGCATGTTCTGCAAATCGTGACGTACGACCAACCGTTGTCAGGCACGTCGCCACCCAGCAATGCGAAAAAGCTTTCGACTGATCGCGTCCCGCTCGATGCTTTACCGTCGAACGCGACGGGCGGAATCTTGGCGGTACACGTTGCGTTGTACCAATCGCCGGTATCGCTTGCCATTACGCCCGAAAACTCGCTTGTTGTTGGCTCGCAAAGCGCAGGCTTTACACTACTTGGGGAGCTCGCTACGGGGTTGTCGGCCGCACCTTTTGGGGTTGTCGCCCTTGATCAAGCCAAGGACATAATCGTCGGACCTGGAGCACCAGCGTTAAAAAGCGCGTCGAGCTCAAATCCCGCTTTCAAGGTCGCCGTAGGCACATATGATGCGTTTTCGGTCACTGCACCGACGTCGGGAACTGCCCCAACAACTAGCGTATCGGTAACCGATACATTGCCCTCATCTCAGCAGTGCCCAACCGCCGCATGCAGCGCGACAGTTACGCTCAGGGCGGGGAATCCCAACGTACTAGATTCTGCAAGCGTGCAAATGTCAACTACCGGCGGCACCATTACACTCGCGACCGGTAGCTCCGTCACCATTCCGAGCGGCATGCTAGCGACGACCCAGACTGTTACCTTGGAGCTCCTGTCATCTCCAGCAGTGCAAACGCCGAACAGGGGAGTGATTTCCGCCTCTCCTGCCTTAGTTTTATCTTGGCCAGGAACGTTGAACGCCTTATCGCGTGTGGAGAGCGGATCGAGCGGATCGAGCGGATCGTCAACGAGCACGTTAGATTTCACGTTGTCGGCGTCGGGAGCGTTCGGCTCCGCGAGTTCAATCACGCTCGTCGACCTGGTGGACGTGAACGGTAAGCACAATTTCTTGGACCCGCCGTGGAACACGATTAATACGACTACTGCCAGTGGTTCGGTACCTGCAAGTCTCGTGACGATGAGTCAATCGCCGATCACTTTCTACGTGGCCAAAGATGCCCCGTATACTCCCTCAGGAACGGTCCCCGGTCCGACTGGATTCAGCGTCTATACGCTCGATACTTCTCTTACATTTCCATCCTGGCGACCGTTTAAAGCCAGCGACGTAAAAACCTCGGACAGCGTAGCGATCCTGGTGCATGGCATGAATAGTCAATTGGATTCTGCCTTCAACGCCTCCACGGCCTGGCAAATCCGAGGCCGTGGCCCTTACAACGTAGTTCTCGGGGTGTCCTACGATTGGACGCAAATGCCCGCCATTATCCAGCCGCAATTCAGTGCGTTCTTGAACACGCTCGATAGTCAAACGAAAGATGTCGATCTCTGGGCCCACAGCTACGGAACAATCGTAACGCTTGCTGCGCTCGATAAATCAACGCTTCGTCCCGACAACGTGGTATTGCTTGGCGGTCCTTTGCTCGGAACGCCCCTCGCTAACGTGAATTGGCTGACAACGTTTTCCGTCAACGCCACCTATAGGTTGTTGGGCTACACCATTCCCTATCAGTCCTACTCTACTCTTGCCAAGTTTTACCAGTTTAATAAAAATGGCGTGCCATTACTCCTTCGAGGTTCGCCGGCGCTGGCGCAGATTGTCGATCCTTTCGCGCTGTCAGCGCAAAATCAAAAGATCAATGTCGTCAAAGTCGCCGGGAACACTGGCTTGGGAAAAAATATAGCAGAGGCATACGCGCAAGGCTTTCTCACCAAAAGCAGTCCCCTAGCCTTTTGGGGACCGGCGACCGGCCAAGTAATAACCGACGGCATCATTCCGCTTTACAGCGCGATGGACAGCAAAATCGCTGGGCCGGCGGAGCAATTTCCGCTCAACCACATCGAGCTTGAATCGGACCAAAACGTCGCGCAGTACGTGGGAGCGAATTTACGACTCTTCTCGGTCCCGATTACGGTAACTCCGAATTCAGTTTCAGTGCCCGCAAGCTACCGGGGCGGCACCTTCACGCAAACGGTCACGGTTAGACAGCCGCTTTTTAAAGGCTCGTTCACGTCGAGCGGCGGTTGCGATAACGGTACTGCGTTTTACCCTCCGACGCCATCCACAGTCGTGCCGCTAAGCGCTAAGGGGCCAAGCGCGACTTTTACCATAACGGTCACCGACCTGGCACCACTGCCATATCCGCATAACCCTCCTTCCGTGACGTGCGCTTTCACTTTTGTGGGAAAGGCTTATAAGGGAAATCCGAATGCTGAAGCATTTTTATACTTCACCTTTCAATGACCATCATCGATGCAGAGGAGCTTGAGCCCCGGAAGTTAGGCCACGGATTATTGTGGGTTTCCGGCCAAGGGGTCGTCCCCCACTTTTTAGTCCGCGGAAGGACCGGAAATAGCGGCTTGTAGTGTGGCGGACGGACCTTGTTCGGGTCGATCTTCACGCAAGGACCCATCGTACTGTTAAGTCTCTTCCCTTAATTAAGCGTGTGCGGGTGTTACAAACGTCCGGTTTCTGTATAACAGAAATATAATGGAGCGGGCGGGAGCGGTCGGTATTGGCCGGGACTGGATAACACCCGAATGCGCCAAAACCCTTATAAAACGGGACTATTCGGTAGCGGTAGGGACTGGCCGGGAACCCCTGAGTTCGGGTTCGATTCCCGTTGGCGGCTAGGTTGCAACCATTTTGCAACCCAACTCTGCCAAACCACCCCTTAGTTGGACCATCGTGACCCTGCAAGAACTAGTCCGCAATGTAACAACACCGCACACCACCTTACGGCGCCTTACCTCCGCGGCGCACTTCAAAACCGCTGAGGCCGGGCTGTTATCACCGCGAACTTAGAGCCGTCCACGTCCGTAACGGTCGCGATCGTCGCAAACCCGCGACGCGCGACGGCATGATCCGTGTCAATGACCAGCAGCGTACCGGGCAGGAAACAGGCCGGATCGGTGATGTTCTCGATCTTTCGCATCCGGATGTCGTCGAGATAGAAGCGAACGTAACTATCGATTCCGTACCAGGCCGGGCGCACGGAGAAACAGATGCGATCGTATCCATCGCGATGCGTTCGAACGGCGGCGAACATGGCGTGCGTTCCGGAATCCCACGCGTTCGAGTTCAAGTGCACGTAGCGCGTGAAGTAAAACCAGGAGAAGAGTGCGACCGATACCGCCGTCGCTGCGGCGAATAGGCTGCGCACCGTTATTTTCGCAACGTTTCTGGCGCGCGGCCATCGCAGCGACGCGGCGCAATCGAGCAAGAGCGCGAAACCGAGCGCGGCGAAGATGCAGAAGGCCGGCGCTCCAGCAAGCGTCCGCGGCGCATTGGGAGCACCTTCGTTGGTTAGCGCGCCTCCGAGAGGATATGCGAAGAGCCAAACCCACATCCACGCGAGCGCCCACCTTGCGCGAATGTATCGGAAGGCGCACCCGAGGCCGAGAACAGCCAGCGGAATTACCCACCAGAAGAACGCTCCGAAGCCATTGAGATAGCGCCAGGTTAACCCGGTCTGGGGATCCCCGGTGGTGACCAGGTACGACCATCGAAAGTGTGTGAGAGAGTTCGCTGCGAAGACGCGCAGTGTCTCGAGCGAGATGCCCTGTGCGAATGTCGCGATCCGTTCGGTCCGCGAGGTCGTATGAGGATCGAAGAACCACATCCAGAGTGCCGGCGTGGACACGAGGAGCCAGATCGCACACGTACCAAGGATTTTCATCCACCCTTCGTACGAACGGAAGCGCCATGCGTTCAGCGCAATGACCGCACCGCCCAGGACGACCGCGTAGAACCACCCGGCTAGGTACGTGTAGGAGGTGAGCCCAAGCAGAAACGCTGCCAGCGCCAACGCCTTGAATGGGATTGCCTGCGGCGATGTACCGAATTCGTCTGCGCGGCGAAACGTTCGGAGTAGTACGTAGAGACCGGCAAGCAGAAACGGAAGCTCCGACGCGGGCTCCCAGGCGACGCGGGAGAACTGGATGAAGATCGGCTGCGTGGCTTGGAGTAATGCCGCGACGAGCGCGATGTCGCGCCGTCGCGTCAGCTCAAATGCGATCCCATAGATCAGCACGATCGCTGCGAGTCCGAAGAGCACCGCCGGGAAGCGCAGACCAAACGGCGTCTTTCCGAATACGAGGCTCGATGCGTATCCGGCGATGGCATACATCGGCGGGTTTCGCGTCAATGGGGAGTAAAGGAACGGCAAGAGCGTCCCGTCGATATCGCGACCGGTGGTCGCGATGCTGTGCGCGGAGTTGTACAGATCGATCTCGTCGACAACGAGTTCCGTGGGCACGCGGGAAAGATCGTACATACGAAGTCCCGCTCCGAGCAGGATGACCAAACCGAACGCTATTAGGTGAGCGTAGCGCCGCAGGCGTGGGTAGGCGAAACGGGTATGGCTGTCGATCACCTTCGAACCTCGCGGCTTGGTCCGCTTTTTATTTTCATCCTAAACGCTGCTCGGAGGCGCATAGATTCGTAACCATTCTTGATGCGCGGCAGCGCGCTGATTATGCCTCGAACCGCCCAGGATGTCCAGCGCATCGCGAAAACGGTGCCCATTTGGTGGCCGTCGAGGACGACCGATGGCGTCCCTTGGCGTGTTACCGTGGCCTCACCTTAGCACAAGTGACGCTGCTGGCGACCCTCTGCGACTTGTGGCGTCCGCTAAACGGCGGATTCGATTCCCGTTGGCGCTACNNGTGTAGCGTGGACTATTCACTTGCGGAAACCAAGGAAGGGGCCTCTGTAAAGACGCACGTAAACTGAAGCCTCGCAGGCTCGGCCTGAAACCTAACGAGGCGCAAGCCCGTATATTCGGTCGGTCCTCTCTTTCAGACTAAGGAGGCGTCTGTGCGTCTGCGCTCGTTCACCGTTCTCATCGCGGCGGTCTTTTGCTTTGGCCTTGTAACGCCGCCGGCATTTTCCACGCCGGTGCCATCAGCGGGGGCACAACTCCAAGCCGTTTACGCGCAAGGGCTACAGCGTGAACTTAAAAACAGTCCCGAAGCCGCCACGTTCTTGGGAGTCTACGAGTACGACGGCAACTGGGGTAAGTCCGGAATCGCCGGCGTCCGCCAAGGCCGGCAGTTCGTTGGGCGGTTCGAGGCCGCGGTCAACCGTATCGACTTCTCGTATGCTAATCTGCACGACCGCAACGATCTGAAGATAGCCCGCGCGTTCATCGCCGGCCAGAAGCGCAATATTACAGAAGCGCTCCAAGGCAAAGATGCCGGCGGTCCGCCGCTGCAAGTTGTCGGCATATTCTTCACCATGCTGCTGCACAAAGATGAACAGAATCCCACTGTGTGGTGGGACCACGTGATCTCACGCATGGAGAAAGCACCGGCACTTCTCGCCGGTGATAAGACGCTGATCACGCATCCCGGCCGGCTGCAGGCTGAGGTTGCGCAGCGGCAGCTCGCGCAAGCGCCCGCACTCTTTACCTACATTCTGACACCGATGGCCGCGGCCAGCCTGCCCAAAGATAAGCTCGCGCGATTCACCAAGGCGCGTGACGGTCTGGTTGCATCGCTGACGGCGTGGAACAAGTGGTTGGCTGACAACTCGCCCAAGTGGCCGCAGAACTTCGCCATGGGGCGCACGGCTTACAACGGCATGCTCAAGAACGAACTGCTCTTGCCGTACGACGCGGTGGGGATCGAGAGCATTGGGCAGCACACGCTGGACGTAGCCATCGCCGACGAACAGGCGATTCTTGCCGAAGCCAAAGCGAAGGGCATCGACTTGAACGATCCCGTGCAAGCGGCCAAAGTCGGCGGTGGCCCCACGCCTACGACGAGAGATGCGCAGTTTGCGTTCTTTCAAACGCAGCTCGACGCGCTGCAGAGCTTCATCAAGTCGAACCACATCGTGACGGTTCCACCCTACATGGGCGTCATGAAGATCGAAACGACGCCGCAGTTCCTGCAGCCGGTCTTACCGGGGCCCTCGATGAACGCGCCGCCGTTGCTCTCGAAGGAGCGTGACGGCGTGTACTTCATCCCGCCGCCGAATCCGCAGATGGCCAGCAATCCGAAGCTCTTTGAAGACTTCGATCGCGATCGTGTGCTGATGACGAGCGGACACGAAGGTTTTCCCGGTCACTTCTTGCAGCTCTCGATTGCGAAGCACAATCCCGATGCGGTGCGCCGTTTCAGTTTCGACGGCGTCTTTGCCGAAGGCTGGGCATTCTACGAAGAGTCGTTGCTGCGCCAGATGGGATTGTACGGCGACGATCTCGACGGACGCTACGCGGTGGCGCAGTTCGAACGGCTGCGCGGCGCACGCGCAATCGTGGACGCGAAACTGGCGACCGGCGAATGGTCGTTCGACCAAGCCCTAACATGGTTCCAAAAGAACGCGGGCGTGGATGCCGACACTGCGCAGGGCGAAGTGAGCCGGCACGCGCTTGGGCCGGGTCAAGCCTTCGACTACGCGGTCGGACGAACGCAGATTCTCGATCTGCTTGCGAAGTACAAAGCCAAGAAGGGTAACAAGTTCACGCTGCAGAGTTTCCATGACGACCTCCTCTCACACGGAACCGTGCCGCTCTCAATCGTGGCAAGCGAGGTGCTCGCCGAATAATTCTCAGGGAACTAAAGTCTAAACGCCGTTGGATGTGAAGGTGCCGTGAACTTGAACGATTCGCCGGTAACCGGATAAAAATAGAGGTTCGGATCGATCGGATCACCGTTGGCGCCGAACTGAAACGAGCCGACGATCGTATCGTATGAAACCGGCGCTTGCAGCGCGGAGAGCATCGCCAGGCGATCTGTCGCATTGGTGCGGCGCGAAGCTGATAGGACGATCTGAGCGGCGGCGTAGCCGAAGGCGGAGAGTGCCGTCGCGTGCGCGCGAAAATCGGCTAGAGCGTTGGCAACGTCCGGAGCGCGCTCCAGGGGCGGAAACGAGGTCGAGACGAGCGACTCCGACAAGGCGTCAGCGTATTTGTCGAGCGTCGTGCGGTTGAAGAACCCTTCGGAAGCTCCGAATCCCCCTTTGTAGCCGGCGGCTTTCAGCGCGGGGACGAGCGGTCCCAAGTCTTTCGTTTCGCCGCAAAGGTAGATGTAATCCGGATTTTTAGCCAGGATGCCTTTGGCCGCGCCGGCGTAATCCGGCTTGTCCCAAGCGAAGACGTAGCCTCGCGACTTCATTCCAAGTGCCGCCGCCTGATCGATGAAACCGCCGGCGACGTCCGCGCCGTAGTCGCCGTCCTGCGTTACCGCCATCGGAGATTTCGGTCTTAGATATCTTTTTTGTGGCTACGCCGGTTCAGGGAAGGCAACGGTGTGGCACCGTTGTGGCACGGACTCGGTGTCACAGAACGATTCTGGCGGACACTCGCCGAGACGACAGTGCGCCAAAAGCCCTTACAGGACGGCGCTTTTCGATACCTAACGCCACTCGTCGGTACCGCCGCACTCAGATTCGAATCCCGTTGGGGCTACAACACGAGCTCGATTTCATCGAAGCCTTTCCTTTATATAGGGAGTGATTGGCCCGCTATTAATAAGAACGAATCGGACAGTATCGGTTAGGAAACGATTGTCGTGAAAACCCTTATGTTGACGATCGCGTCACGTCGACGCTGACCAGTTCGTAACCAGTAAGTTGCGGTGACGGAGCGACGACCTGATTGAAGCCGAGGCACGTCGTCAGGACGAAAGCAATAGCGACGGAAATACGGGACATGCTTTGCACTCTCTGACGACGCCGGCTCCGACCTGCCCTGCGCGCGTGCACCTAAAAATTGGCCCGCCATTGGCCCGCGGATCTATACCAATTGGTGGCAAGTAGAGGCAACTACAGCCAACAACTAGAGCTGAAGCCCATTTTGTGGGCCAGAGTGGGTCTGAGTTGCCACCATTCGTCAGCCGACAACGCATTCGAATCCCGTTGGGGCTACCAATAAAACGCGTATTTCACGGGTATTTTAATTCTCTCGCCGTGAATCTGTTGACCGTTTGTTGACTACAGGATCGGCGGACGGGGCGTGGCCACAGCGGTGTCAACGCTTGCAATGTTAACTTATTTTGCGGGCGTCTCTTCCTTTAATAGGAGTGTGCGGGTGACCGTTTGGTGACCGTGTTTTTCCAGAGCTGAGGTGTAGCGTGGACTATTCACTTGATCTCCGAGACCTTATCGCTGCGACGACCACGAGTCGCCGCGCCGGGACTCAGGGCCCAAACGTCAGCGCGCGCGGCCCGCTCACGCCCGCGGAGATCGTCCGCAACACCGCCGTGCTGCCCGGGGCGTAGACCCTCACGGTGTTATTGCCGGTGTTTGCGACATAGAGATTGCCGA
>PLLF01000061.1 GCA_003140855.1 Vulcanimicrobiota bacterium | reverse complement strand
GTCGCAGGTCGCGCACGTCGAGATGCCGCGCCCGCGTAGTTTCTCTTCGCCGGGAATGTTGAGCCAGCGCGCGTTCGCGCCGGTCGCGACAATCACGCTCTTGCCTTTGAATTCGGCTTCGGCCGTGCGCACCAAAAGCGGCTGTTTTGTGAAATCCACGGCGACGTNNACGACGTCCACATTTTCAATGCGTGCGCCGAACCGTTCGGCTTGCTCGCGAAACTTGATCATCAGATCGGGGCCCATGATGCCGTCGGAAAAGCCCGGATAATTCTCGACGTCGGTCGTCAGCATCAGCTGCCCGCCGTACATGCCGCCGGCAAGTACCAGCGGCCGCAGGTTGGCCCGCGCTGCGTAAATGGCAGCGGTAAGGCCGGCCGGGCCCGAGCCGATGATGATGACGTGTTCCATGCCGCTCGTTTCGACCGGCCGGCGACCGCCTCCGGTTGCGACGGGCCGCGGCGGCCGAGGCGCAGAAGCCGATTTTGATGCCGCTCGAGGACGAATTCTGCGACATTCTGAGCAAGGCGATCCGGGGAACCGGAGCGAGTGCCGCGGCGCTGGCCCGCGCCACCGGCCTGCGGGCAAGCGAGATAGACGCGTGGCGTCGCGGCCGTGGCGTGCCCTCGGACGAGCAAGCCCGCGCTTTGGCGGCGCCGCTAAAACTCGATCCTGGAAAACTTGCCGACGCCGCCGCGGAGCGCTGGCATCCCGATCCGATCGCGCTGCCCAACGTGCGTCATCATCCGCAGCATCCGCATCCGAGCAACGGGTATGTCTTTTTCTTGGACGGAGGAAAACGCGCGGCGCTGGTCGATCCGGCTGGCATTCCCGGCAACCTGCTGCGCATCTTGCGCGACGGTGCCTACCACCTGGAGTATATTTTCGTCACGCATAAGCACGCCGACCACTGCGATGCGACCGCCGATGTCGCCGCGAGTTTTCCGCACGCCAAAATCGTGATGCACCGGGCCGACGTTCACGCGATCGGATCGCTCGCCGGCTCGGCGTTATTAGTAAAAGACGGCGAAGAGGTTCCGTTCGGCGACGTGCGCATCCGGCTGCTGCACACGCCCGGACACACCGACGGCTCGTCGTCGTATCTCTTTAAATCCACGCTCTTTACCGGCGATACGCTCTTCGCGGGCAGCGTCGGCGGCGCGTACGGAGACGCTTCGACGTATGCGGACATTCTCAATAGCGTGCGCTCGAAAATCTTTACGCTCCCCGAGGACACCGTACTCATGCCGGGGCACGGACCGCCGACTAAGGTCGCGTGGGAGAAAGCGCACAACCCATTCTTCTAACGGGATGATGCGCGAGCCGCAACGCCTCCATCTGCGCGAATGACCGCATGGGCGTGAGCGGCAGCCTTCGGATCGGTTCGAATCAAGCTAAACTCTAAGCGCGCTTTGCCGCTGCCGTCCAGCGTTACGATCGTATGAAACGGCGCACACAAACGCGCCGTGCAGAAAGCGGCCACCCAGCCCTTCGCGACGCCATCCGCGCGGAGATCGACGCGCGCACTCGGTGCACCGCGCAGGTTCAACGCGTATGAGGTTTCGTAGTTGCCCGTCGGCGCCGTCGGCAGCGACGGGCCTTTCCACGGGGAAAGCAGCACGGTAACAAGTGCGAGTACGATCATGCCCGCAGCTTATACCCAACGACGGCCATTGATAGCGCGATTCCGAGGCAAAGCGCGGCCAACCCCGTGATGACGCTGAGCGAAAGCCAGAGCGGCAGGTAGCTTGCGCTGGTATAGCTGTAGCGGAATGCGTCGATCGCATAAAACATCGGATTGAAGTATTCGAATCGCAGAATGCTCGGCGGCAGGAACTGCGCCGGCGTGAAGGCGCTGCCGACGAAGACCAACGGCGTAATCGCGAACGTCGTCAGCACCGCGAGGTGATCGAATTTTTCCGCCATCAGCCCAAAAATCACGCCAAGCGCTGAAAAGAGCAGTCCCACATCGATGATGACGCCGAAATACAGCAGCCAGTCTCGCGGCAACGTGTGCACCAGCGCAAAACCAAGGCCCATGATGAGGCACGCGATCAGCAGCGCGCGCACGATGCTTCCCGATATGTAGCCAAACACGATTTCATAAGCCGACATCGGCGCGACCAGCATCTCTTGGATCCAATTCATGAACCGCGCCTGGAACACCGAGCTGCTGCACTCGCCGTACGACGAGTCGATGACCTGAAGCATGATAAGCCCGGGAATGAGAAACACGGAGTATGACATGCCGTGCGGAGCCTTGACACGGCTGCCCAGCGCCACGCCGAAAACGAACACGTACAGCGCGGTCGTGATCATCGGCGGCCAAATCACTTGGTTGATGATTTTCAGGCTGCGCACCATCTCGCGCTTCATCAGCGTGAACATGCCGACGTAGTTCATACGAGCTCCGCCGGGCCGGAACGCGTCAGCTCCAAGAATACTTCCTGAAGGCCCTTGCCTTTGCGTTCCAACAGTTCGTGCATCGGCTCTTGAGCGACGAGCTTGCCGGCGCGAATGATGCCGACGTCGCGGCAGAGCATTTCGGCTTCTTCCAGATAATGCGTCGTCAAGAAGATCGTCATGCCTTCGCGATTGAGCTGTTGCAGCAACTCCCACAGTTCCAGCCGCAACTCGACGTCCACGCCCGCGGTCGGTTCGTCCAGAATAAGCAGTTTCGGCATGTTGATCAGCGCTCGCGCCAGCGTCAGGCGGCGCTTTTGACCGCCGGAAAGCTTCAAGTAGTCGAGCTTCGCCTTTGAAGCCAGGCCGAATCGTTCGAGCAGCATGTCGGCGCGCTCGCGTACCTCGCGGGCGCGAATGCCGAAATATCCGGCTTGGTAGATCAGAATATCGCGAATCGAAAGGTAACGGTCGAAGTTATATTCCTGTGGCGCGAGCCCGATGAAGCGCCGCGCCTCGCGCCACTGCGTGACGTTGTCGTAACCAAAGACGCGAATGGATCCCGCATTCAGCCGCGCCAACCCGACGACGGCGTTGATCGTCGTGGTTTTTCCCGCGCCGTTGGGACCGAGAAAGCCGAAGAAATCGCCGGCACGCACGCGCAGCGATACATCGTCAACGGCGGTAAATTCACCGTAACGCTTCACGATGTGTGAAACCTCGAGCGCTAAGGAATCAGCGATTTTAATCGTTTGTACCGGTGGCGGCGAAGCGTGGAGATCAAATCGGAGCTGCCGGGAATACCGGAATCGGCCAGCTGCGTCGCGACTTTTTTTACGTCGAAAGGCGCTCGGCGGTGCCGAATTTCCCATCCCTCCGAACGTTCGCTCAAAATCGCATAACCTGCGCGCGGATCGCCGTCCTTAGGAAGCCCCGCCGACGAAACGTTTACCAGCGTCTTGCCGCGCCAGCTTCGCACGTACGGAATGTGCAGATGCCCGAAGGCAATCGTCCCTGCTGGTTCGTCGCCGATCAAGCGTTCCAGCACATCGTTCCCAGCACCGGGCCACAGATGTTCGTTGTCTGAAGTTGGATTCGCATGCACGACGAGGAGCTGATTTTTTTTGGTTCCGAAGCGCAGCGAAAACGGAAGCGCGCGCAGCCAGGCGACCCATTTCTCGCCGATTTCCTTGCGCTGCCATTCGACTTGCTTGCGATCGGCGGCATCCGCGCCTTCCATCTCCCCTTCCGATTGCGCGCCGATGTAGCGATCCGTATTGCCGCGCAAGCACTGCGCGCCGATCTCTTGGAGACGCTGCAGAACTTTCTTCGGTTTCGGCCCATCCATGCACAGGTCGCCGGCGGCAACGTAGATATCCGCTCCTCCCTGCGCTTGCAGATCCGCAAGGCAGGCGTCGAGCCCGGAGAGATTTCCGTGGATGTCGGAAAAAATCGCGATGCGTAGTTGCTTAGACACGTTTTAGATCGATTGCCAACACAGACGGAGTCAAGCCGACCCGCCCAAAATCGTAGAGATCGATCGCATCTACGCGTGTCCCCGATTCGCGCAAAGCATCGATCACGCGCGGAAAACGAACGTCCGCGATGACGTGGTGGTGACCGACGTTCAGAACGCCCGCGCCAAATTCGTCGCCGCGCTCGACCGCAACCGTTTTAAAATCGGCAAAGGCGGCGCGATCCAGCCGCTCCGGCGCGATGACCAGCGCATCTTCGGAAAGTACGCCGCACACCGCGCGCAGCGACGGCACGTTTGCGGCGAGCCGAACCTCGACGGGCGAGAACCCATGCGCCTGCGCGATTCGCGCGAAGCCGTCGCGGCCCAGCGCGTTGCCGCGGGAACTGACGCCGATGAATGCCGTCTTGCCGGCCAGCACAACGTCGCTTCCATCCAGCAGTCCGGGCGCCGATAGATGCGCCGCAATCGGCACGTCATGTTGGTCGAACTCCTCTTCGATCCAAGCCGCTTCCGCGCGCCGCGCCGGCGACGATGGGCGCATGATTGCCGCGCCGCTTTCAAATACGATCGCCACATCCGCAACGGAGCTCGCCAGCGGATCGAGCGAGCGGCTCTGTAATTCCACGACATCGCAGCCCAAGAAGCGCAAGGTTTTGGCAAATACTTCCAGCTCGGCACGCGCTCGCGAATGTACTGCGTTGGGCTCGCCCGGAAGCGGCCGCGCGTTTTCGATGGCCGGCGAGGGCATCACGATCAGCGCCCGGCGCAGCGCCCCGGAGGCACTCGCAATCAGGTGCGGACCAAAGTGTACGGCCTGCCCGCTCATTTCGAATTCACGCTGACGACGCGCATCGCCGCTGCATAGAGTGCCTGCTGATCAAATTCATACTCCCGCGCGCTCATGGTCGCGCGATGGGCCGCCAGCTTGTCGGCCCGGCGTGAAAGATCGATCAGGCGCGCGGACCTTTGCGCATCTGCATCCGGGCCGCTTTGATCGGTAGACTCGAGCAGCGCAGCGATGCGCCGGCCTTCGATACTGGCCGTCTGCTTTGGAACAGGAATTGCGTTGTACGGCGCGGCATCGGCCGAACTGGCCGTGAAGAAATCTGCCATGTCGGTGGCTAGCAGATCGCCCAGCGATAGCGCCGGCAAACCGAGCAACTCTTCTTCCGTTTTTAGAATACTGACGGTTGAAAGATGGGCGGAACCGGTGTAATGCCGCCGAGCGTACGGCGAAACGACGATTGCGTACGTGCGATGTTCGTTGACGTGATCGCGCGAGCTTTGCGCGTCGTCGGGCGTGATAAAGATGGCGGTAGAATCCCATTCGGGCTGGTGGCTCAGAAAATCGACGATCGCTCCCAGTGCGCGATCGCCATCGGCGATTTCCTCGGGCAGCGGCGGAATATCGGGGCCGGTTCCACCGTGATCGTCCGGCAGCCAAATGTAGGTGAAGTCCGGCATCGGCTGATTGTGAAAATCGGCGATGTATTCATTGGCGCGGCGAACGTCGCGAATCCGTAAATTCCAACCCGGATAATTCACATCGATGTGATTCTGCAAAACGGCGGGCGCAAGGACGTTGAGTGAGTAGAGCCCGCCCAGGCCGCTGGTCGGCGCGCTTTGATCGTCGGGCCCGCGAAAATTGGGATCGTCCACGCGTGGGTCCAGGGCGCTACCCGCATCATAACCTGTCAGCCGGATCAAGTCCCCATAGTCGCGGTACGAGAGTCCGCTGCGCGCGGCATTGTTGAAAATGTATCCGGCGCGCGGGTAATCTTCGGGGTCTTCGTTCTTGTTGACCGGGCGGAAGCGACCCGTCTTTACGAGCAATACTTTTTCCGAATATGTGCTGGCAATACCGGCGGTAGCAAATTGGTATCCGGCGTCGGATTCATCCCCGTCGGCGTACAGGTTGACGGCGAGGCCAAACTCGCGCGCCAGCGCATGCAGATTCGGCGTAACGTTTTGGCCGAACGACACGAGCGACGGATCGCCTTTGCCGTACGGCTGCCCTTGAGCGTCGGTGAGATCGCCGAGCATGGCGTCATACGTCTTGTTCTCTTCGAGAATGAACACGACGTGTTTGATAAATTGGCTGCGTTTAAGCGAACGCAACGGCGGCACCATTGTGTTTTCCGGCGGGTGCAGCGGTACGCGCGTATATTTCAGGGTGGAAAGCGTCGTGGCCATCAGCGGAAGCTTACGCAGATCGATTTTTTGGAGCGTCGCCCAAACGACGTTGCTGTCCTGGCCAACCTGGAAGACGTGCCCGTCTGTGCCGGTGCGCGACGGGTCTGCGCCTTCAAAACCGGGTTCTTGTCCAAAACCTCTCGCGTTGGCAACGTAGAGATAGCGGCCGTCATGCGAAATCGCAAGCGCCGTCGGATACCATCCTGTTGGAATCAGGCCAAGGCGATGCAGCCGCGACGGTTTTTTCGCGTCGAGCACGGCGACTGCGTTGAGCCCGGCGAGCGCAACGTAGACGCGCTTCCCGTCGGGGCTTAGCACGATCGCGTTCGGCTGCATGCCGTACGGCGACTTGTCGAAAAGGCGCAGCTCCACACCGCCGACGACGCGCGGCACGCCCAGCAAATCCACGACCGCCACGCGGTCGACGTTGGACATGCACACGTATGCGTAGCGTCCGTTCTTCGATATGGCAAGTGCGGTCGGCTGCGCGCCGCCGACGTTCTGCACGCCGTCCGGTGCAGGATCCAGACTCAAAGAATTGACGGCCGCGCCTTCAATCGCTCCGGACGCGGCCAACGGCAGAACGGTCAACGACGAAGCATCCTGCGGCGCGGCTGCGACCGCCGCGAATTGCGGATAACGCACCGGCTGCGGAAGATTTTCGTAGATGGAAAGTCCGGGATTTGTAACGTAGAGCCGGCGTCCGGCTATTGCAGCGCCATACGGGAAATATCCAACGCTCCATGGCGGCCCTTCGTGCATCAGCCGGCGCGTCGCTATATCTACATCGGTGACGGCATTCCCGAGATTATTAACGACGTATGCGATGCGGCGGTTAGCCGATAACGCGATCCAGCCTGGAAAAGCGCGGTTCGCGTTTGCATAAAGCGGATGCGACGGCAATGGAACCGGCGGTATGGTTTGTAGCGACGGAGCTTCCTGCGTTAACTTCCCGGCCGTGCCGAGCTGAAAAAAATAGACGACGTCGTTTCCGCCGCCGGCGGCGATCACAAGGGTTTGTCCGGGATGGGCCGGATCGTTTACCGCAACGATGCCGAGAAAAAATTTCACGCCGGCAGCTGTAAAATTACCGGTAACGCGCATCGTCGCGGTGTTGACGACGGTGAGCGAATAGCCGCCATGCACCGGCGAATAATTGCTTACGGCTGCGCTTTCGCGCTCGTCGTCATTTGATACGATCGCGTATTTTCCGTTGGGTGAGAGCGCAACGCCCAGCGCGTTCATGCCGACGACCACGTTCTTACCGATCGGCGAAACAGTACGCCCGTTCGGCAGGATCACGTTATACGGATTATTCGGATTCGGGGCTCCGGCTATGCGGTCGCCGGCGGGGGCAGCGTAAATCGTCAGCGCGAGGGCGAAAAAAAACAGGGGCACCTGTCGTGGGTTACGGACGCTCGGAGACGCTTACCTGCCGCGGGGGTTACTTCGTGTCGAGCCGGTATCCGATGCCGCGGACGCTTGCTATTTCGAGCGGCGCGCCCACTTCCGACATTTTCTTGCGCAAGGCCGCGATGTGCACGTCGACAACGCGCGTCGGTACGCCCGACGTGTCGTTCCAGACTTGTTCGAGAATCTGCGCGCGCGTCAACAAGCGGCCTTCGCCTTCGGCCAAGAACCAGAGCAGACGAAACTCGAGCGCGGTCAGCGTGATCGTTTTGTCGTCGTAATTGAGCGTGTGAAAGTCGTGCACCAATTGCGCGCTGCCCACTTGCAGAACGCCCGCGTCGTCTTTTTTTTGTAAGTACTTTTCGCGTCTGCGTAAGAAGGACGCCACGCGCGCCACGAGTTCGTTTCCGGAAAACGGTTTGGTGATGTAATCGTCGGCGCCCAACCCCAAGCCGAGCAGCACATCCTGTTCGCGCGAGTGACCGCTTACCATCAAGATAAACGCGCTGGTCGAGTTGGAGAGCGTCGTGCAAACGTCGAGGCCCGAAATGTCGGGCAAACCGATGTCGAGTATGACGGCATCGGGCTTGTATGAATCGGCGAGTTCCAAGCCCTCCACCCCGCTGCGGGTTACGCGCACCTCGTAACCCGCGCGTTCCAGCACGGCCTGTTCGAGCTTCGAAACGTCCTCGTCATCTTCGATGACGAGAATTCGCGCTAGCGCCATTGCGCAGGTTCGCCTTCGCTCAAGACATGACGCCGCGCGACGCCTTCTTCAACCGCTGCCGAAGCGACGGCTTTGGCGACAGCTTCCACTACGCGCACGTCGAAGACGCTCGGCAAAATGTATTCCGCGCTGCATTCGTCGCCCACGATCGAAGCGATCGCGTTCGCCGCGGCGAGCTTCATCCTATCGGTTATGCGGCGGGCTCGCGAATCGAGCGCGCCGCGGAATATTCCGGGGAACGCCAGCAAATTGTTGACCTGGTTTGGAAAATCGGAACGGCCCGTTGCGATGACGCCGACGTAGGGCGCCGCGACGTCGGGCATGATTTCAGGCGTCGGATTTGCCATCGCCAAGACGATCGGATCGCGCGCCATGCCCTGGATGTCTTCGGGTTTGAGAATGCCCGGCGCGGAGACGCCGATGAAAACATCCGAACCTTTAAGGACGTCGGCCAGCGTGCCGCGCCGGTTCTCACGGTTGGTGTGCTCGGCAAGCCAGCGCCAGTGCGAGTTCTCGTAGCGGTCGGTGCGATTGAGCGCGCCGGGCCGGTCGACCGGAATAACGTCGCGCACGCCCGCTTCGAGCAGCATCTTGATCGTCGCGGTGCCGGCCGCGCCGCTGCCTGCGACGACGATCTGCAAATCGCGCATGTCTTTGCCGACCACTCGCGACGCGTTGATCAGCGCCGCAAGAATAACGACGGCGGTGCCGTGCTGGTCGTCATGCATCACCGGAATATCCAGCGCTTCGATCAGGCGCTCTTCGATCTCGAAGCAGCGCGGAGCCGATATATCCTCGAGATTGATTCCGCCGAAGACCGGCGCGATGTGCACGACGGTTTCAACGATCTCGTCTACGTCTTTGGTGTCCAGGCAAATCGGAAAGGCGTCTATTCCCGCGAACTGCTTGAACAGCATCGCCTTGCCTTCCATCACCGGGAGCGCGCCGAACGGTCCAATATCGCCCAAACCCAAAACTGCCGTGCCGTCGGTGACCACTGCGACCGAATTACGCTTGATAGAAAGATTAAAAGCTTTGCTCGGATCGGCTGCGATTGCCATCGAAACGCGCGCCACGCCGGGCGTGTACACGGTCGAAAGATCTTGCCGCGTCTTCACCGGGATTTTAGGCTCGACCGTAATCTTGCCGCCGAGATGCGCCAGAAACGTGCTGTCCGAAACGAAAACGACGTTGACGCCGTCGAGCGCTTCCACCGCGTCGCGGACGGCTTTACCGATCGCCTCGGAACTGACGTTGACCGTGATGTCGCGCACGACGGTCGTTTTTCCGGGGGCGCGCATATCGACAGCCGCGATAACTCCGCCCGCGTCGCCGATTGCGGCGGCGAGCTGGCTGAACGAGCCGGGACTCTTAGGCATCTCGACGCGCATGATCAGGGCAAAACTAATCGGAACCATGCACTCGTCGTTTTCGGCGGCCGTCCGAAGCGCCCCGCTCAGCGCTGCGCTATGCGGTTAACGCCGGCTACTATTGCCCGGTCGGCCGCATCGCGCGATCCGTTGAACAAGAACGCAAAGACCACTCTGCCGTGATGCCGGGAATCGACGTAACCCGCGAGCGCTGAAACCGCCGCGAGGTGGCCGCTCTTGGCGCGCACCCGGCCGCGCGCCTCCGCGAAGTGGTACCACTTCAGCGTGCCATCCAAGCCGCCGCGGGCCAGCAGCCCATAAAGGTCCGCGTGCGCCAGCACGCGCGCAAGCGTAATGGCTGCGACGCGATTTGATTCCGCCAATCCGCTTCCGTCGACCACGTGCAAACCGGGAACCGGGATACCTTGCTCGCGTAAAATTCGGCGCTCCACCGCCAACCCGTGCGCGTCATCAGCGCGGCCGCGCTGGCCGCCCAGCACGCGCAAGAATTGTTCCGCGAAATGGTTGTCGGAAAAGATCATCATGTGCCGGATGAGTTGCGTAAGTGCGGGCGAGGGATGATCCCAAAGTATCGCCGCGTTGCGCGGAGCTCGTGCGACGCGCGGCAAGCCGCCAACCGCGATCCCAGCCTGGCGTAAAAATCCGGACAGCACGACGCCGGCGTAATGCGGAATACCGTGCACGGGCAGATAGAAAATCTCGCGCACCGAGGGTAGAATCGTTCCGTTCAGCCGGAAAACATTCGGCGTTCCGGTGGCCGCGACTATCACATCGTCCGCGTAGCCCGTTCCGATCGCGCCGTAATAGCTGACCGCACCACTTTGCGGTTTGATGCGCACGATTGCGGGCTGCCCCGCCGACGTACCGGCGATCCGGAATTCGACTGTGTCTTCATCGATCGAGACTCCGCTGGTCGGCGCCATGAAATCTTCGTTTGCGTCGCCGGCGTTCCAGAATGGATTGAGCTCGGGCCCCGCGATCGCGCTGCCGTCGACGGCGACGCCGCCCGCGATCGACCGAATGCCGGCTAGCCGCAACTTGATGACGCCGCGCCGCAGGTCATCCGAGCGCAACGACGGATCGCCGGACCCGACGAGCCACATATCACCGGCGACCGTTCCGCCGCGCGGCGTCTGCGCGCTTGCGAGCAGCGTGTGAAAACGGTACTGCGGTGCAAACTGCGCTAGCAGCGAGCCGGCCACGATGAGTTTCTGCGCGGAAGCCGGCGCGACGGCGTGAGTGCTGCGATCGTCGTAGAGCAGGGTTCCGTCCTGTGCGACGATGGCGCAGCTCCAGTCGTACGAGCGCGATCTCGCAGGTGCGAGCGCCTGCGCGATCACAGCTTGGAGCTCGCGTTTGGAAGCTTCTCCCCACGCCGGCGCCGACCGCGGGTGCACGGTCTGAACCGCCGGCGGACGCACGGCGGCGTGACCGCAGCCGGCCAACAGTGCGGCGGCGATCAGGAACGCGCGCCTAAGCGCGCGAGAGCGCGTCGAGTTTCTCTTGAAGCTTGCGCTGTTCTGCACGAAGAGTATCGAGATCGGAGCGGAGGCCGGTGACTGCCGCCGGCGTTTTCTGCGCGTCGCGAATGCGCGCAGCGGCTTCGGAAGCGTCGCGACGTAGACGTCCATCAAAGGCGTTTTCGGCCAGCCGGTCGAGCGCGGCGAGGAAATGTTTATCTCCCAAACGCTCCGCCGCCAGAATAGCTCCACGGGTCACGGCAAATCGCGTGTCGTCGAGGCCGCGCGCGATCGCATCAATTGCCGCCGCGCGTTCGGATTCCAGAAGCTCGGCCTGGCGCGCCAAGGCGAGCAGCGCAGCACCGCGCGCCGCATCGTCATTGCCGGGCTTGGCCAACTCGAGCAGCAGCGGCGTCGCGCGCGGATCGGCCAGTTCCCCGAGTCCCAAAGCCGCGCCGGATTCGACTACACCATTCCACGAAGTCTCGCGCACGGCATCGCGCAAAATCTTGAACGCTTTTTTGTAGCGTGTTTTTCCTAGCGCGTGCAGCGCCGTCGCTTGAACGAAATACGATTCGTCAGCGCGCGCGGGACCGATCAGCGCATCGACAACTTCGGCCTCGGTAAACTCGCCGAGTGCCCTCGCCACCGCGCGGCGCACTTTGGGATGACGATGGTGCACCGCGTTCAGCAACACGTCGCGCGCCCACGCCGCGTGCGATTTTCCTAAGGCCGCCGCAAGCTCCGCCAACACGCCCCAAAACATGTCGCCCTCGAAACCGGCCTGTAACGCCGCGCGGGCCTGGACGCTTCCGTCTTTCACGAGTTCGCGCCCGGCGCGAATGCGCGCGACGATCGACGGATCGCCGGCCAATGCGGCCGCGGCAAAACGTACGCCCAGCGCATACGTCACGTCAGCCAAGATGAAAGCGCCCGGATCGAATCGCACGAGCCCAGGCTCGGAATCGAGCGGAATCGTTACCGTTTCGTGCTCGCGTTCCACCCGTACGCGCACGCGCCGCCCGCCGGCTTCGATGTCAACGTCACATGCAAACGCCGGGTTCTCCGCATCGATGCTCTGTGTTTGGTCGATCGTAACGGTCAAAGCGCGGCGCAGCTCGTCGTATGTTGCGCTGACGCGAAGTTGCGGATGGCCGCCGCCAAAAATCCAGCGATCGAAAAACGCCCGCATGTTGCGCCCCGTTGCTTGCTCGATCGCACGAATCAGATCGATAGTTTCGACGTTGCGCCCCACGTTGTCGGCCACGTACCTGCGCATGGATCGCCAGAAACGCACTTCGCCGAGTTCGCCCCGCAGCATGTGCAGCACGGCGCCGCCCTTTTCGTAGAGGTGGCGGTCGAAGAGTTCGATCGGATCGCGGTAATCGTTGCAGACGATCGGCCGGCGGTAGCGGTCGCGATCTTCTTCCAAATACCGCTTTACCCACTCGAAAACATCGTACAGGTATTCGTCATAGCCGAGCTCGGCTTCGCGAAATATTCCCTCAAAAAATGTTGCGAAGCTTTCGTTCAGCCATGCTTGCGACCAGTCGCGACATGTGAGCAGATCGCCGAACCACTGGTGTGCGAGCTCGTGCGCGACCAGGGAGTCGCTGGAAAAATCCAAATGGGCGCGCTCGTCGTGCAGCGTGCGATCGGTCTGCGTCGTGGCCGTGGTGTTTTCCATGCCGCCGAAGATGAAATCCGAAACCGCGATCTGCGAGTAGCGCGCGTACGGATACGGCGAAGCCAGCCGCTGCTCGAACACCGCCATCATCTTCGGTGTTTTCCCGAACGCACGCTCACCGTCGGCTTCCCGGCCTGGAAGCACGTAATAATAGATAGGAACGCTCGCGCCTGGTTGCGCGACCTCGACAAACGAGCCGGCCACCATCGTCACGAGATATGTCGAGTGCGGAATATCTTGCCGGTAGCGGTAGATCGTTTTGCCGTTTTCCTCGCGGCGTTCGACCAGCTCGCCGTTGCCCAACGCGAACTGCCCTTTCGGAACGGCGATCGTAGCCGACGTCGTCTGCTTCTCATGCGGATAATCGAGGCACGGAAACCAGTAGCGCGCGTTTTCGTCCTGGCACTGCGTCCACGCATGCCGGATTTTCTTCGGATACTCAGGCGACGGTTCGACGAAAAACAAGCCATGGCGCGGTTTGCTCACGCTGTACGTGATAGCAAACGTCGCAGGTGTTCCCGGCGCGAGCGGAGGATCGAAATGCACGTCGAGGCGATCGTCGCGAACTGTAAATGCCAGCGATTTGCCGTCGCATTCGATCGAAACGATCGCTAAGTCAACCGCATCGAGCTTCAATACGGGAACAGGCTCGTCAAGCGCGCGCACCGTTGTCGTGCAAACGGCGTCCAGCTTGCGGCGTTCGAGATCCGGGGTCAGCTGCAGATCGATATGTTCGACGTCAACCGTTTTGTCGGGGCCGTAGTGCAGCGTCGAGCCAGGCAGCGCGAAGGCGCGGCGCCCGTTCGCATCATCGAGGGTCATGAAGGTGGGACGGTTCGCTCGTACGGTTCGGTCAACCCGCCGGTAACCGAAAGCACCGCGCCGTTAATGAAATCATTTTTTGGCTCCAGAAAGAATCGGACCGCGGCGGCCACGTCGTCGGCTACGCCGGGACGGCCACGCGGGTTCTCGGCCGGCATCGTCAGCGCGTCCTCTCTCGAAAGCGTCTTCTGCCGGATGTCGCCGGGCTCGATCACGTTGATAGTGATTCCGTGCTTTGCTTCCTCCAATGCGAGCGTGCGCGCAAACGCAACCAGACCGGCTTTGGCCGCGACGTGCAGCGAAAGTCCGCGCACCGGACGCGTGACGCTCGATCCGTTGATGCCAAAGAAAACCAGCCGGCCGAAGCCGCGTTCGCGCATCGCCGGCAGCACTGCGTGCGCGCCGATGACCGCGCTGCGCAGATTGCCGTCGATCATCTCACGATACTCCTGCGCCGACGAACGCTCAAAACGGCGAACGACCATCGGGCCGACCGCATGCACGAGCGCATCAACCGGTTCGCGCACCGCTTCGCGCAGCGCGGCGGCAACCGATGCATCCTCTCCGAGAAACTCCACGGCGTGCGCCTTCGCGTCGCGTCCCGTTTCACGCAGGAGCGCAAGTGTCCGATCAGGCGGCGTGCCGCTGGGACGAAACGTGAAGATGACGTCATGCCCGTCCTGTGCCAGCGTCACCGCAATACGCTGGGCGAGTCCCGCCGCCGCGCCGGTGATCAAGATCCGCATGCGCGCCCTTTAACGAAGGAGGCGCCGGTTTCCCCGGCACCTTCTTGCATTGAGACTAAGAGGCCGTGTAATTCAGCGTTCGCGAGATCGACGATCCGTTGCTCTCCGTCGAGGTGATGATGACGGTCACGCGGCCGCCGGACGTCGTGTTGATGTTGACCGGCACGCTGAAGTTGCCGCTACCGTCCGCGGTGACCTCTGCTTGGAAGGTGCCCGTTCCGATCGGAATGATCCCGAACGCAGTCGCACTTGCGGTTGCAGCAATATGTACCGCGGCTCCGGCACGGGTACGCCCGCGCAACGTGAACGAGCTGCCGACGGTGCTGCCGTTGGCAGGACTGATGCTGTTGAGGACGTTGCCCGTCACCCCTGCGCGCGCTGTGAAGGACCAGCCGGTGCCAAATGTTGCGCCTGCCGCCGTCGTTCCGGTCACACGCACCGTATGCGTTCCCGCATTGAGCGGGAAGCTCGGCGTCACGTTGAAGCTCGTCGTGCTCGCCTCGGTCGAGCCGCTGACGTCTTGCCCATCCACATATATGTGCAGCGTGTCCCGATTGACCGGCTCGCTGAAGCTTGCGCGAATATTCGGCTGCGACGTGCCGCTGCTCGTGGCCGGACGCACGTTGACGAGCGAAAACGACGCGTTGGAGGGTGGCACGTACTTAGAGGGCGGCACGTACGTCGATGCCGCGCCGCTGCCTTGGATGGACACTGTGTTATTCGATGCGTTCCAGTTGACGATAGCCCCCAAAGCCTGCGCCACAAAACGCAGCGGCACCAGGGTGCGCGCCCCGACTAAGAACGGCGCCACGTCCATGTAGAGCGATTGTCCGTTGATGGTTGCCTGCGTCGATCCGATGTGCAAATGGATGCTGCGTCCGTTGCCTTGCGCGTTGATGTCGCCGTTGGCATACACGACGGTGGCGCCCAAGCGTTCGAAGACGCCGCGCAGCGGAACGAAAACCCGTCCGGCGCGCTCTATCGGCGGCTGATCGAATGTAATCGTGCCACCGTTCACGACGACATTTACCGTGGCCGCCGCGATCGGGGTGATCGAGAATCCCACAAGAAGCGACGCGGCTAGCGTCGCTGCGGCGAGCCGTCTGGCGCTGATCATGATTTACAACCTCCCGAGAATTTATCTCAAAGGTTGTTTACCCAGAGTCCTAGCGTGTTTAGCGGCAAAGCGCTCGGCAGCTTAAGAGGCGGGAACGCCTGCGGCGACTCCCGGTCCTTGCGGTTGCAGTTCTTGACGCACGGCTTTGGCATCGGCTACGCGCTCGAAGAAGCCCATCCACGTATTGTAGATCATGGGCACGATGAAAATTGTCAACATGAGCGAGCTGAGCAAGCCGCCTATAATGACCGTGCCCATCGCCTGTCGCCACTCGCCGCCCTCCGCGTATCCCAGCGAGAGCGGCAGCATGCCGAAGATCATGGCGGCCGTTGTCATGAGAATCGGACGGAATCGCGTCGCCGCCGAGCGGAGCACCGCATCTCGAACGCGCATGCCGCGCTTGATCAGTGTGTTTGAATAGTCGACGAGCAATATTCCGTTCTTGGAGACCAGGCCAAAGAGCATGATGACGCCGAGCAGCGAGATGATATTTAACGACTGTCCCTGCTCCGGCTGAATGCGGGCCATCACTCCAAGAAACATGAGGGCTCCGATAATTGCAAGCGGGACCGAGAACATGACAATCAGCGGTTCCAGGAACGAGCCGTACAGAATCACCATCAGCACGTACACGAGAACGGCCGAGGTGATGACGGCGATACCCAAATCGAGCATCGCCTGGCCCACCCAGAGAGCATTGCCCTGAGCCGACGGCGCGACGCTGGCGGGCAGGAAACCGGGTTCGCGCATCTTCTTGGTCAGCGGTCCGATGATTTGGCCGGTCGAGTAGCCGGGCAGCATGTCGCTGAAAACGTTCACCACGCGCTGGCGATTATAGCGTTCTACGCGCGTCGGCGCTTTCGTCCACGTGAACGTTGCAATCGTTCCGAGCGGAATGAGCATTCCGTTGTTCGCCCGCACGCGCACGTTCTGAAGCGACGCGACCGTATTGCGATCTGATTGCGGAAACTGCACGCGCACGTCAACAAGACCATTGGGCGTCCGTACTTTGGTTGCGACAGCGCCGCCCACGGCAATGCGCGCGACGTTTGCCGCCGTCGCGGGAGCAACGCCAAGCAGCGATGCCTTCGACTGATCGATGTCCACATTCAAACGAGGCGCAGCGATTTCGGCCGACGTCTGGACGTTGATTGCGCCCGGAATCGTCCGCATGAACCGCGCGACCTTTTCGGCGGCCGGTCCGATCTGGTCTTCGGGACCGGTCATCGAATACTGCACCGCGGCGCCGTTCCCGCTGTCTTGGGCAACTTCAAACTGGGCGCCCGGAACCAGATAACCCAGTTTGCGGATGGTGGCGATGGTTTTGTTTGTGTCCTTTATCTGATTGTCATCCATCTGCGCAGTCAGCTGCGCAAAGTTTCCGCCGGTAATTCCGCTAAAGCCTGCAGGTTTGCGGCCGACGGTCGAGCTCACAGACTTGATGCCCGGCAACTTCATAATTGCGTTTTCCAACTGACCGACGAAACGATTCGTCGTGTCGATGGGCGTCCCCGACGCATAACTTACCGTCATGCTAATCACGCCCGTCTGCTGCGCCGGGAAGAAGTCGAAGTTGACGCCGCCCAGCAATCCGATGACGATTGCGGCAACAACCGGAAGGGCGAACGTCGCGAACGTGACCGGACGATATGTTCCGAGCGAACTATACCAGCGAGTGGGCATGCAAAACAAATAGTCAACGACGGGGTTTCGGCTGCTCGGAGCGTTCCAGCCGAAAACACGGAAAAGAAACGCGACGACGTAGGTGACTATCGTAAGGGCGAGGATCAGCGCATCGACCACGATGGTTGCCATCCCTCCGCCGGCCAGCAATGTGAACGCGTTGAGCAGTAGCACCGCGCAGACGAAGACGACGAAGCTCCCGTGGGAAAGCGCGAACGGAAGGAGTTTCTCGAAGTAGAGTTCCGTGAACGCTTCGTAACGGTGCACGATGAAGTTCAGAACCAGCAGCGCGACGATGAAGACGGCGAAGACGTTTAACAGGAACCAGCCGGTCATGTTCCCCAGAACGAACATGCCGAGCGAAGCAGCGACGAGCAGGATGTCCATGACGCGATTGTCTAGCGCACGCACCCATTTCGGATCGCCTTCCGAGCGCTTCAGCATGCTCCACTTTGCAGCGAGCAATGGCGTGAGCGTGAAGGAGACGAACAGCGAGAACAGCGTCGCGGTCACGACCACCGCACCGTATTCCTTCAGATACGTGCCCACCAGTCCGGGCATGAACGCGATCGGCAAAAAGACGACGACGTCCACCATGGTAATCGCGACTGCCGCATTACCGATTTCTGCGCGCCCGTTAATTGCCGCGTCGATCGGTTTCTGCCCCAAATCTCGATGGCGGGCAATATTCTCTAGCACGACGATCGAGTCGTCAACCAAGATACCGATAATCAGCGAGAGTCCCATCATCGACAGGCTGTCGATATGGAATCCGAATATCTTCATGAGAATGAATGTCGAGAGGATTGAGCTCGGAATCGCGATCAGTACGACCACGGCGTTGCGCCACGCGTGCAGAAACAGCATCATGACGATCGCCGTTAGGAAAATACCCTCAATCAGCGACTGACCGACTCCCCACAACTGTTTCGCCGTGAGATCTGCCTGGGCGTCCTCTTCGGTGAAGCGCAACTGAGGGAACCGCGCTTCGATGCTCTTCATTTGCTCGCGCGCGATCTGGGTTGCCTTGATTTGATCGGCGTTGAGCGTCGGGTTTATCCCGATATAGACTCGCGGCTTGCCGTTGAAATGCGAGATCGTGCGCATCTCCACGTGGCTATCGTAGACGTTGGCGACGTCTGAGATGTACATGCCCGACGGACCGGTGCCCGGCACAGGCAACGGGATCGCCAAAATGTCGCCCGCGTTATTAATGTAGGAGTGCACTGCGACCGTTGCCTCTTGCGTGGGCTGCGTCATCATTCCGCCCGGGACGTTCAAGTTGTCGCTTGCGACGGCAGTAAAGACGTCGCTTAATGTCGCCCCCGTCCCAAGTAACTTCGCAGGCGAGGGCTCGACGTGAAACTCCCGGCTGGCGGATCCGTAAACGTCGACAGACTGAACGTTAGGGATCTGTTCGATCAGCGGCTTGACTTGGCTGTTGATGATGTCGGCGATTTGGGGCTGCGTCAGCTTAGACGAGCTGACCGCGATATCGAGCAGCGGCGGCTCCGACGTTCCAGCCTTAATGACATTTGGCGGGTCCAGATCGTTGGGCATGAAGACGCGGGCCGTATCCGTACGGCGCTGCACGTCCACGGCTGCCAGATCGATGTTCGTTCCGAGGTTGAAAACCACGCCGACCGTCGCGGTGCTTTCTTGCGCGGTGGCGGTGATGTGGTCGAGGTTGTCGATGCCCGCCATCTGATCTTCGATCGGCTTGACGACCATCCGCTCCATGTCTTGGGGAGAGGCGCCAGGATAGTACGCGACGATGACCACCACCGGAAAATCGGTACCCGGTGGGTTCGAGCTCCGGCCGAGTTGCAAAAATGAGATCCCGCCAAAAAGCGCCAGCGCCACGAACACCACCGCCGTGACTATGGGACGATTAATCGCAAACCGGGTCAACCACATAATATGAGGATCCTTCGCTGCCTTCCGAGCCGCACTACCCCACAATACGGACCCGGGGCACTCCTAGTTTCACCGAGCCGGGGCTTCTTGCACGAGGCTGGCTGGGGTACCCTACCGCCCTTCGCCACGCTCAGGACTTCGGCGCCCGTAGGGGGCGAAAAGGCGCGAAGCGCCGATCGCCTTTTAAACTGTTCGAGTCCAGTCTCGCGCAAAAAACACGGCGAAGCCGTGTTTTCTTGCGCGAGACTGGACTCGAACCAGCACGCCCTTGCGGGCGCTAGCCCCTCAAGCTAGTGCGTCTACCAATTTCGCCACTCGCGCACGGGGGTGCCCCGCCAAGTCTATCTACCTAATGGCGTTGGGGTCAAGCGCATCACGCAGACCGTCGCCTATAAAATTGATGGCCAAGACGGTGAACAGGATGCACAAGCCCGGGAAGACCGCCACCCACCACTGGTCCTGGAGATTGGCCTCCGCGTTGGCCAGCATGTTCCCCCACGACGCCGTGGGCGGCTGAATACCGAATCCTAAAAACGACAGAACCGATTCGAGAACGATGACGTTGGCCACATCCAGCGTCGCTTGGACGGTGATCGGCGCCATGGCGTTGGGCAACAGATGTCGCAGAATGATGCGCACGTCGCTGTTGCCGACCGCGCGAGCCGCTTCGGTGTATTCGCGTTCGCGCAGCGAAAGATAGGTGGCGCGCACCAAGCGTGCCACTCCCGGCCAGGACAGCCCTCCGATGATCAAGACGATCGTTTCGAAGCTCAGCGACGCTTTCGTCGAACTCGCCGCCACGATGCCGGTCAGTACCAGCAGCAACGGCAGTAGCGGAATCGATAAGAACACGTCGGTAACGCGCATGATGACGTAGTCGACGCGCAAAATGCCGAAGCCGAACTGAAAACCGATGAGCCCTCCGTACAGCACGCCTATTACGATCATTATGTCGGCCGCGATCGGTTTGCCCGGCAAGATCAGCGCCGCGAGATACCCAAGCATTGCGCCGGCAACCGTGACGATCGCAACCCTACGCGGTGATTTTGGCGGTATATTCTTGACGATATCAAAAGCTATTTTTGCGCCGAGCAGCGTCAGGATTATCAGCTGGGGCAGACCACCGTGAGTTTGCAACGGAAAGTAGCGCGCAATGAAATATCCGGCAGCCCCGCCGACCACGGTAACCAAGGACAGAAAAGCCAAAAATATGACCAGGCCCCACGAGAACCGCCTCCATGTGAGGGTGACCGTGCCGTAATAGCCGGCCAGCGCGCCGAGCAGCGTGCCGATGACCAGCTCCATAATGACCGCCGAGACCGCGACGGTAAGCGAAATCTGCGCGCCGAACATCAAGCGTGAAAGTAAATCGCGGCCGTTCTCGTCAAGGCCAAGGATGTGACCGCCGCATTGCGCCGCATTTTCAAAGCAGGGCGCCACCGGATTACCCTGCCAGTGGACTTCGTCGATGGCGTTGGGATCGAACGGCGCGAGCTTCCACGCGAAGATCGCAACAAAAACCATTATCGCTAAGACAACGACGCCGGCCATGGCCAACTTGTGGCGGCGAAACCGTTTCCAAGCCGTAACCTTGCTGTAGGCTTCGGCCTCTTCCGGAATTGGCGCTACCACCGTCGCGTGATACATCGATGCCATCGTTTACCCTCAGTCGTACTTCACGCGCGGATCGAGCCACGCGTAGACGACATCAGCGAGCAGATTGAAAAAGACGACCAAAGTTGCGTTGATCAGCAAGAAGCCCAAAAGCACCGCGATGTCTTCTTGCCCGAGCGCGGTGATGAACAGGCGGCCCTCGCCCGGCCAGGCGAAGATCGATTCGGTGACGATCGCTCCGCCGAAGAGTCCGGGGAGCGTTAACGCGGTAACGGTCACGAGCGGGATCAGCGCGTTCTTCAGTCCGTGTTTGAAGAGAATCGTGCGGAAGCTGAGGCCCTTGGCGGCAGCCGTGCGCATGTAATCGGTCCGGATCACTTCCAGCATCGAGCTGCGCATGAACCGGCTGTAGAGTGCAATATTTAAAAACGCTAAGACCGTCGCGGGCAAGATCAAATGCGAGATTCGATCGCCCAGATTGAACGTATCCGAGCTCGACATCTCGGCCGACGGCAATTGGATCAGGTACCCGAACGGCAGCGGAATTCCGTGAACGGCTAAGCCGAGCTGCAGCATCAGCGCCAGCCAAAACACCGGCATCGATTGGCCGAAGAACGCGAACGTCGTGATAACGTAATCCCACGTCGTGTAGGGACGCGCGGCGGCGAACAACCCGGCGGATATACCGACGATCATTGCGATGGCATAAGCGGTGCCCATCAGCAGAAACGTTGACGGCAACCGTTCGACGATCGCGTTGAACACCGGCTCCGAATTGCTGGTCGAGTATCCGAAATCGCCGCGCAGCACTTGGCCGAGCCACGCGATGTATTGAACGGGCAGCGGCTGATCGAG
>PLLF01000052.1 GCA_003140855.1 Vulcanimicrobiota bacterium | reverse complement strand
TACCGCAAGTACATCGAGAAGGACGCGGCGCTCGAGCGCCGTTTCCAGCCGATCTTCGTCGGTCAGCCGAGCGTCGAGGATACTATCTCTATTTTACGCGGGCTGAAAGAGAAATACGAGGCGCACCACGGCGTGCGCATCAAGGACTCGGCGTTGGTGGCCGCGGCCGTTCTTTCGAACCGCTACATCAGCGACCGTTTTCTGCCCGACAAGGCGATCGATCTGATCGACGAAGCCGGGGCGAAGCTGCGAACCGAGATCGATTCGATGCCGCAGGAGCTCGACGAGCTCACCCGGCGCGTCATGCAGCTGGAGATCGAACGTGAAGCGCTGCGCAAGGAACGCGATCGCGCGAGCAAAGACCGCCTCGAACAACTCGAGCGCGAGCTGGCAAGCTTAAAGGAAGAACAGCTTGCGCTGCAAGCACGCTGGCAAGCTGAGAAGAATGCTCTTCAGAAGACGCGCGCGCTGCGCGAGCAAATCGAAGCGACGAAGGTCGCGATCGAGCAAGCCGAGCGGCAGTACGATTTGAACCGCGTTGCGGAGCTGAAGTACGGGCGATTGGCGGAGTTGGAGAAACAGCTTCAGCAAGAAGAACAAAGCCTCGCCAAGCGCGACGGCCAAACGCGCCTTTCAAAGGAAGAAGTCGACGAAGAAGACATCGCCGAGGTCATCAGCCGTTGGACCGGCGTCCCGGTGACGAAGCTGCTCGAAGGCGAAGTGCAGAAGCTGCTTCATCTCGACGATGAGCTGCACAAACGGGTCATCGGTCAAGACGAAGCCGTGGACGCCGTGGCGGAAGCAATCGTGCGGTCGCGTTCGGGTTTAGCCGATCCGAACCGCCCGATCGGCTCGTTTATTTTTCTCGGTCCGACCGGTGTCGGCAAGACCGAACTCGCGCGCGCGCTCGCCGAGTACATGTTCGACGACGAACGCGCCATGATTCGCATCGACATGTCCGAGTACCAAGAAAAACATACGGTTGCGCGCCTGCTGGGCGCACCGCCCGGATACATCGGCTTCGAGGAAGGCGGCCAGCTAACCGAGGCGGTCCGGCGCCGCCCTTATAGTGTTATTCTTTTCGACGAGATCGAAAAGGCCCACCCGGACGTGTTCAATGTCTTCTTACAGATTCTCGATGACGGTCGCTTGACCGACGGACAGGGCCGCACGGTGGATTTCCGCAACACGATCGTCATCATGACTTCAAACATCGGCAGTCATCGTATCCTCGATTACAAGGGCGGTTTCTCGGGCGCGGATTACGCCGTCATGCGTGCGACCGTGCTCGACGAATTGCGCCAGCATTTCCGGCCGGAATTCCTCAACCGCGTCGACGAGGTCATCGTGTTTCACGCGCTCACCGAAGAGCAGCTGGAAAAAATCGTGGATATTCAGCTCGAGCGAGTGCGAGGCCGGCTGGCAGATCGCCACATCGAGCTCGAACTCACGCCGGCCGCAAAACGTCACCTTGTGAAAACCGGCTACGATCCGGTTTATGGAGCGCGGCCGCTCAAACGCGCGATTCAAAAGGAAGTCGAAACGCCGCTTGGCCGCAAGATTCTGGCGGGCGACATTCGGGACGGGCAGCACATTCGCGTGGATTACGACGAGAAGCGCGGCGAGCTAACCTTTAACGCGCAGGCTGTGCCGGCATAGGATGATGGAACTCGCGTTTAGCGAGCAGATGCACTTTCTGCTCTCATCGATCAAGGATATACAGGGAACGATTCGAGCGGTGGATACGAAGGTCAGCATTTTGCTGGCCGCCCTCGCGATTCCATTGCCGCAGGTTGCGATGTTTTTCGCGTACTGGCACGGACGCGGCTTTTCGCCGACGTGGGGTCATCTCGTCATGGTTGCCGCCGTCGTGTTGTACGTCACGGCGGTATGGGTAGCCGTCAAAACACTCGTCGGTATCGGCGATGCTACGGGGCACATTCGCGGCGTGCGCATGCAAAACACGTTTTATGCCGGGGGAATGTTTCGACTGGATTGGCGCGACTCGCTTGCCGATCGGCTCGCCGTAAAGTCTTCGAAAACCGTCGACGAGTATATTGCGTCGCTGCCGGCCACGCGCCACGCCATGGTCGAGGAGCTAGCGATTGAAATGATGGCGCTGGCCTACATTCGCGACATCAAACTATACCGGCAGCGGTTGGCGTTTACAGCCACGGTCGCCGCCGGCGCAGTCGCAGTTCTCGGACTTATCGCGTAATTTTGATCGTAAAGGTTTCCGTTCGCGCGGGAAGCGTGTTTTTTAACCACGGCCGGCTGTAGGTAAAGACGACCTTGGCGGTTCCGGTATGGACGGCGTCCAGCACCCAGATTTGTTCCCCGCCCGCGCCCACGACCGTGCGGCCGGCCGGGCTGCGCTGAAATGCGGAGCCGAAGATCGAGACGTCGGAATTGGAAGGCTTCGCCGTCCAGACGTACCCGGTCGTCGGATTGCTTGGCAGCGCGATCAGGAACTCTTGGCCGCCTTTCACCGTGACGGTGACCGTCGGATTGGTGTTAACGGTGGTGTTGACGGGATCTGCCAGGGCAGGCGTGACGATTGCGAGCGCGGCGAAAAATCCGAAGAAAACTTTCACTTACTTTACGGTTACCGCGAAGGTCATCGTGCGCGCGGGCTTCGCGCCTTTTTGCCACGGACGAGCGTATGCGAACGTGATCTGCGTGGTGCCGGCCTTATTGGCGGCACAGACAAAAATCTGTTGACCGCCGGCGCCCATCAGCGGCTTGGCCGAAGCCGCCGGACCCTGATAGGCCGAGCCCCAGACGGTAACGATGCCGCTTGCGCTTTTTCCGGTCCAGGAATAGCCCGTGGTGGGATTGCTTGGAAGAGCGATAAGGAATTCTTGGCCTGCTTTGACGCTGACGGGCGAAGAGGTAAAGACCGTGCCGTTATACGTGTCGGCCAATGCGGGCACTGCCGCGCAGATAGTGCAGGCAATAGCAAGGAACGTGCTTTTAAAACTCATGCGTTGACTTTCTCCCTTTTGCGCTGACGCAAGCGCGCCGCTTCGTTGAGAATGCGTTTTCGAAGGCGAATCGACTTCGGCGTTACCTCGACCAGCTCATCGTCCTCGATAAACTCGATGGCGCGCTCGAGCGAAAGCTCTTCGGGCGACGCGATATTGACGTTTTCATCCGAACCCGCGGCGCGCATGTTGGTGAGTTTTTTCGCGCGCACGACATTGAGCGCCACATCCATGTCGTCGTTGGCCCGGCCGGCGATCATGCCTTCGTAGACTTCTACGCCCGGACCGACGAAGAACCGGCCGCGCTGCTGCACGCCCATCAGCGCGTAGCCCGTCGTTCTGCCCGTATCGCTTGCAACCAGTGCGCCCACGTTGCGGCCGGGCAACTCGCCTTGCCAAGGTTCGTGATCGTAATACGTGTGCGACATGACGGCGGTCCCTCGCGTCAGCGTCAACAGCTCGCCGCGCAGACCGAAGATCGCCCGCGTCGGCATCGTATACTCGAGCCTGCGCGAGCCGCCGACCGATATCATGTTCGACATCAACGCTTTGCGCTGTCCGAGCGATTCGATGACCGGGCCCGCATACTGGTCGGGCACGTCGACGACCACATATTCCACCGGCTCGTGTTTTTGGCCGTTGCGCTCGATGATGATGACTTGCGGCTTTGAAACTTGCAGCTCGAAGCCTTCACGGCGCATCGTCTCGATGAGAATCGAAAGATGCAGCTCGCCGCGTCCGCGTACCTCGAACGTGTCGGCCGATTCGGTGTCCTCAACGCGCAAAGCGACGTTCGATTCGAGTTCGCGCATCAGCCGGTCGCGGATCTGCCGCGACGTCAAGTATTTTCCTTCACGCCCGGCAAACGGCGAGTTGTTGACGCTGAAGAACATCGAGACGGTCGGTTCGTCGACCGCAACCGCATGCACGCCCTCAGGTGAGGTAATATCTGCGATTGTATCGCCGATATTCAAACCTTCGATTCCTGAAACGCAGATGATATCGCCGGCCATCGCCTCTTCGACTTCAAGGCGTTCGAGGCCGAAGAACGTCAGGAGTTTGGTGAGCCTTAAGCCTGTTTCGATGGTTCCGTCGCGCGCCACTTTGACGATCGGCGCATTGACGCGCGCGACCCCGCGAAAAACGCGGCCGATTCCCACGCGCCCCACGTACTGGTTATGGTCGATCGCGGAAACCAATAGTTGTAACGGTCCATCTTCGGCGGGCGCTTCCGGCACGCGCGAAGCGATCGTTTCGAAGAGCGGCTCGAGCGTTTGACTTTCGTCCTCGAGCGAGCGTTTAGCGATGCCGAGTTTGGCGTTCGTATAGACCACCGGGAATTCGGCTTGTTCGTCGTTGGCGCCCAATTCGACGAACAGATCGAAGACGTCGTTCACGATTTCGGCGGGCCGCGCATCTCTGCGGTCGATCTTGTTGATGACGACGATCGTCTTCAGATCCAGCTCGAGCGCTTTGCGGAGCACGAAGCGCGTTTGCGGCATCACGCCTTCGGCGGCGTCAACAAGCAGTAGAACGCCCTGCACCATTTGCAGTACGCGCTCGACCTCGCCGCCGAAATCGGCATGTCCGGGCGTATCGACGATGTTGAATTTCATCTCGCCGTGCTTGATTGCCGTGTTTTTGGCAAGGATCGTAATGCCGCGCTCGCGTTCGAGCGGGTTCGAGTCCATGACGCGCGTTGCGACGTGCTGCCCCTCGCGAAAAATTCCGCTTTGTTTGAGCATTGCATCGACGAGCGTGGTTTTTCCGTGATCCACGTGCGCGATGATCGCCACATTGCGGATGTCGGGGCGGGTCGAGACCATGAAGGACGGCTTCGCGCTCGGGCGCGAAGCTTCCGGTATGGCGGAGAGGATCGAGCGCATCGGCGAGCACGTGTTCGTTAATACGGATTGCGTGCGCGGTGCGATCACCCACTTGCGCGACGGCAGCGTGGATTTGATCGTTACCGATCCCCCCTACGGCATTGAGGGCGATCGCCTCGACCGGCATTACAACCGCGATGAGCGTTTCGTCGATGACGGTTACGTCGAGGTCGACGCTTGCAAGTACAAGGCTTTCAGCCGGGCTTGGATCGCACAGGCGGAACGCGTGCTCAAGCCGGGCGGCCAGCTGTACGTCGTTTCAGGCTATACGAATCTGTACGACGTGCTCGGGGCGCTGCGCGCGACGCGCTTACGCGAAATCAATCACATCATTTGGAAGTATAACTTCGGCGTGTACACGTCTTCGAAGTTCGTTTCGTCGCACTATCACATACTCTATTATGCAAAACCCGGCGGCAAACGTACGTTTAACCTGCAGTCGCGCTTTGCGTTGGACGAAACCGCCGGCGACGGACGGTCGCTTAATTATCGCGACCGCGAGGACGTCTGGAGCATCAAGCGCGAGTACAAGCCGGGTAAGCGCAAAAATAAAAACGAGCTTCCTAAGGCGCTATTGCAAAAGTTTCTTGCATACAGCAGCAAGGAAGGCGATCTCGTCTGCGACTTTTTTCTGGGCGGCGGATCTACCGCGGCGGTGGCGATCGGCATGAACCGCCGGTTCGTCGGTTTTGAAATTTCGGAGCGCACGTTCCGCAGCCGCGTCCCCGACCTACGAAAAATTATTCCGGGTTCGCTGCTGGAGACGCCGCCGGCGCCGCACGTTGTTCGCAATCGCGGGAAACCATGGAGTCCCGGCGAGGTGGAGCACCTTCAAGGCCGCTTTCGCGAACTGCATGCGTCGGGCGCGACGCAGGGTTCGATCATTGCGACGCTAAGCGCGGAGCTCGAACGAGGCGCTTGGGCGATCCGCAAGCGCCTCCGTTCGACGAATCAGTCTTAGCAGTAGCCTCGGCAAGGCATATCGGTAGGTGCCGCGGTCGGAGTTGGAACGACCGTACCCGCGGGCCGCGCCACGGACCACTTGTGTCCGTCCGGTTCGATCAAACCGTCTCCGTTCATTTGATACGGCCCGGTGTCGCCAGAGTACGTGTAGAGCGGATGACCTTGATAAGCCCACTGCTTGGTTCCGTCGGAACGCGTTAATGGCGCGAAGTCTCCGCTGGCAGTTGCGCCGGCCGGCGCCGTTAACGGCGGCTACGTTCCCGAGCATCCGCTACGTGAACGCGCCGCGCGCGCTGGCGGTTGACGGCTTCGGCAATCTCTATGTCGCAAACTACTACGGTAACACCGTGACGGTCTACGCCCCGTACCACACGGCGGTGCTGCGGACGA
>PLLF01000019.1 GCA_003140855.1 Vulcanimicrobiota bacterium | reverse complement strand
TGCCGAGACTGGTGCCGAGGCTGCCGGCATTTACCGCGAACACCACAGCTTGGTAACACCGTAAAGTCGCAAGGACGTCAATGTATCCGGCGACCTTGTCGAGTTCGGCGCCAAAAATTTGAATGGGTGTCACCTCGACTCTTTGCTGAGAACCTCGGTTACCGGCGTTCAGCGCGTCTTCGAGTTGGCCGGGAATAGACGAGTCCCAATCCGTGTCCCACCAAATAAGCGAATTGCCGACGAGGGCGATCTGAAACGTTTGAGCCTTGCTGCTGCAAGCGGGAAGCGCGGTCGAAACCACGGTCGGACGGCGCAGATCCAAGCCACTGATGCGGCGAATACGCTTGTTTCCGCTGTCGGCGACGAGGACTTCACCGCGGTAAAACAAAACGCCTAAAGGCTNNTGCGGTGCTGAATCCGTTGCTTGCCCTCCCAGAACCCGCGAATATGAGGTATTCGTATCCAAAAACCTCACGGTATGGGTCCGAGAATCCGTGTAAACGACGGAATGATCGTCAACCGCACTCAGGGCGACGGGGTAGCCGATCGGCAAATCACCTTCGACTCTTCTTGAAACGCCGTTGTACGCGGTCAGAACAACCGTAGGTGCGGTGATCCTTTCCGACTTGCCGTTTGGCAAGCGCACAAGTATCCCAAGCGCGTCTGCGACGAAAAGCGTTTCGTCATGGCCATTTTCATAAACGGCAACCGAAAGCGGATGATCCGTTTGAAGCGGTTCGGTTGTCACCATTCCCGCAGCGTCGATCTTGCGTACTCCGGCGTCGACGTCGGCAACGAAGATATTGCCGTGGCTATCGGCCGCCATGCCGAGCGGATGAGAAAACAGCGCCGAAGTGCGGGCGCCATCGGTCTTCCCTTCTTTGAACGGCGTCCCCGCGAACGTTGATACCGTGCCGTCGCGCGCGATGCGCCGAATGCACGCACTATAACTGTCCGACACAAAAATCGCGTCATGCGTAACCGCCAAGCCGCTGGGCGCGTTGAATTGTGCTTGCTTCCCTGCGCCGTCTCGATAGCCCGCAGGCACCCATATTCCGTACTGTGAAGCGTTTCCGGAGCCGGCCAAAGTGCGTACTATCCCATCTCGGGCAATGATGCGAATTCGCTGCGCCGCAGTATCGGCGACGTAAATATTACCGTCATCATCGGCCGCAATTGCCGTCGGAAAAAGGAATTGCGCGCTGGTGGCGGGTCCGTCTTTGTATCCTGCTTGGCCGGAACCCGCTATCGTGCTGACGCGTAGCGTTTGGGCAGCAGATGCAGCGCTCGCGGCGCTCAGCCCGATCGCAAATGCTACGAAAAGAGCGCCGATACGAACGCTGCCGCCCATATCCGCAGTCGGGTGGATAGCATTGCCGGAAGGAAGCATATGCATCTCGTTGCTATGTGATTGGTCGCGCTCGAGGATTGTCCCGCACGAATTTGTCCGGTCATCGCGTTCGTAGATTCGAAATCTCATCCTGGTGTCCAGATCGCGGACCTTGTGGCTAGCGCGGTGACATACGCCTTACGAGAGAACAGTCAAGAAGCGGCTGCGTTGAAAGCGCAGATCGAAGAGGTCATCACCATTTTTCCGCTTGCACCGCAGCCCGAATATATCGATCTTAGCGCAAAGCAGCCGTTTTTGAATGCTCGATTGCCCGGACTGCGGGCGGGACGATTGTGTACCATCCGGCCGTCTTCACGGCGCACGAAAGCGGGGCATTTTTCGAGACGTTGTTGGCTGAGATTCCGTGGTCGCAAGAGACGATGCAGATGTACGAAAAGCTGGTCGACGTTCCGCGCTCCAAGCCGACGATGAAGATCCACGAATAGCGCTCGACGGTCGAGCATGAGGCCAGCGTCAGCAAGATCGTAACCCCCATTCAGCTTTTCGGCTCGGAACTCGACAAAGCCGCAGAGTACGTCGGTTTGCTCTCGACGCTGAACTGCTATGGTGCCGTGGTCTTTTCGGTCAATTCAGTCAGCCTCGGCACCAGTCTCGGCACCGATCCGCAGGCGTGGGAGGCGCCCGCGACGCGACTATTGCGCGAGATCGGCCGGACGTATCGCGCGGCTCGCATTCCGCTAGTCATCGTAGCCTTGCCGACGCCGCTGGAAATCGGACCATCGGAAGCCACCTGTGTTAAAGTTCCGCAGGCCGCGCTAACACCTATCGATTGGGGGCCAATCCTGGCATCGCATCTTGACAAACTCCGGCGTCGATTACATCGACTTCTGGCCAGCCGTTTGCGGCCGACATCAAGTCGCCGCAGCACCAGACGCTGTATGGAACCGTTGACTCCCATCTCACCGCGCATGGCCGTAGCTTGGTGGCTTCCCTCCTGGCGGAGCATCTGCGCAAAATCGTGCATCGATCCCCTTTGCGCTAACTGCGGTTCTCCCCATTGCAAATCGAGACCGTTTCGCGGTCCGGAACTTGTCAACCTGACTGAGACCATTTTGTTCACGCAATTAGTGAATCGTACTGCGGCGGGTCGATGTAGGTAGCGATCGCAAGCGCCGGCGGCTCCGGCACCTTGCGAACGAATCGTTCAGGATGTTTCTCATAGGCTGCGCGCAGCACTTCACGTCGCGTATCGCGTCGACGTTGCCGTGATGACCTGTCGCGGGAGTGAGCAGCCCGATGCCGCTGTGGCGATGCTGGTCGTTGTACCAGGGAGGAAATCGTTGCAGAATCGGTACGCCTCCGCGAGCGAATCAAACCGCTCCGGGAACTCCGGGCGAATGCTTTTCCGTTGTGGAGAAACGCCCAGACCCAGCAAGACGTTTACTGTCTAGGGACAAGATAAACACGTCATCTCCCAGGAGTAGTCGCCCATGACAAAGTTCCTACTGCGTTTCAGTATGGTCCTCGTGTGCTCGCTCTTCCTCGCTGGACCTTCGCTGGCTGCAGATGAGGTTTCCGGCCACGCCGTGCTCGCAAAATCGGATGGCCACGCACTGATCATCTGGGATGCGAGTCCCGTCGTTGCGTCGATTGTCAAGAACAAGATGAACGATGCCGACGCTAACGACCTGCTCGAGCGTGATGCCATGCGAAAGCTCGCTAAGATCTCGCGGAATGTCGATGGGTCGGCAAAGACGGTCACGGTTAGGGTGGTTTACATCAAGAACGGTGCCGTCAGCCCGGTTTACGGCACCCCGACTTTTCTGGGTGTCGAGCGTTACGCCACGCTGACGGTAAGCGGCGCTGATGCGAAATCGGACAAGGGCAAATGGAAAGAGCTGGATGCAAAAGCGGCCATTCCCAGCTGGTTTGCATACAAGGTAACGGGACTTCTGCCGCCGCGCTGAACGCTAAGACCGCTTCGATCTAGTGCTCATTTACAGAGTTCAGCGTAAGTATGGTTTGGTTTGCTGGCATGGACGGTGGTTGCCTTCCATTAGTCCGCCCGATCGGCGCAAGCCGCTGCTGTCCGCAGCGGACCCGGCAGCCTTACGGATGTTCGCTCTCAAAGACTATACAATCGCTCTTGCCGGCGATCCGTTCGTGTGGTACGACACCGATTGGCAAAGCTCGACGGACCACCGCCGCCGACGCTCGGCGCTCGTGATCACTTCGATTTGTTGGGTATTTCGACATAGTCACAAACCTAGACGTACGGCTAGGCCCCTAAGCTATGCCACGTGTCCGGTCAAACGGTGTCCGCTCCACTGTAACCGATTAGTGCTACGCCGAATTCTTTAGGCACCGCCCCTCGAAGGGACAGGAGAGTATGCCGAAGTGCCTGTAGATTCTTACATGAGCGCTCGCAAATTAGTCTCGGTTTTCGCCATTATATCAATCTACGCAACAGGCATTGCTTTCGCATCGAAAGATACGCCCGAGCGTCCGTCGGTTAGCACTCTCGCAGGTAGCGGCCGGCTGGACAGCAGCGATGGCCGAAACGCGAGTTTTACAATGCCTGTAGGGCTTGCGTATGATTCATCCGGTCGCTTATTTGTATCCGATTCGGCGGCTCAGCGCATTCGCGTTATTGAAACCGATGGTTCGGTCCGAACGTTTGCGGGGCCGAACGCACCGACAAATGGTATGCCTTGGATTGCGGGCGGTTACCGTGATGGTGCGGCGGCAGTTGCGAAGTTTAACTGGCCACTGGGCCTCCTTGTCGGGCGGCGTGGCGAGCTTTACGTTGCGGATTCGCAGAACCATTGTGTTCGAGTGATCGAACACGGGCTAGTTTCAACATTTAGTGGAGTACCCGGTAAAGCAGGTTTTGCTGATGGCCCACGCGGCGTGGCTACGATGCTGACACCTACTGCACTGGCTGAAGATGCGCAAGGAAATTTATACGTCGCCGATCGAGCCGGCATTCGTAAAGTGGATCCGCAGGGTAACGTCCTCACCATTCCAGGCCTCGGGCATCACCCGTTTGCCGTAGCGTCACGCAACGGCCCGCTTGGAACAATCTTATTCGTGGCGGACGAGGATGGCATTGTAAAACGGTACGGCACAGATCGACGCTTCGCTTCTATTTATGCGGGTAAAAAATCGACTCCCCTGGGCGTCCTCGGCGACCGTGATATCGGTAACGCCTTTGGTATGCAGGCGCTGGATGATTACACTGTCATTTATTCGGATCCAAGGACGGAAAGTATCCGACTTCTTGAAACATATTCTGGTGAAACGGAGGTTCTTGCGGGAGACTCAGACTCGGATGGCGCCGCTAACGGCGCTTCTTTTGTGGACGGCAGGTGGAACACTGCTCGGTTCTTTGCTCCCGCGGGGATCGCAATTTCACCTGACGGCCGAATAGCAATCGCAGACGCCGGAAATCGGCGAATTCGCATATTGTCGAAGTTCAATAGGCCTTTTGACCCTTGGCGCTCTTTCGGCGACGAAATGTTTTCGGCTGCAAATCTGGATCGCTCGAAAACAGCGTTTCGTATTGCCTACGTCGGTGCATCGCAAGTTTACAGTGACACGGATTGGTCTGATTCTATAGAGGGTGTGTTGCAGAAACGCCTTGAACAAGTCGCTGCGCGCATTCAGAAGCCCATTCACGTGCTTCCTGCGCTCGCTCCGGCCGTTGTCCTTTCTGCCCTTCAAAGCTATGCTGCAGAAGTTGCGGACGCACATCTTTTTGATGTACTGGTTTTCCATGTAAACACGTACTCTATTCCAACGGCCACGGACGTCCGGCAAAACGACCAGATGCGTTCGGGCGTTGAGGCTCTCAGAAACCTTTATCGACGCTTGGCGAATGCGCACATCCGGCTATTGATAGTTACTCAGCCCATGCCGACTGAGTTTTCGCCATCAGAATATTTTTGGCGTTTCGCGCTTTCAGGAGAGGTCGTTTCGGATTCGAATACAAAAGCTTATAGGGCGCTTGTTGATATGGTCGTTCGTTCTGGTGTCCCAACCGTCGATCTGATGCCGGCATTTATGCGTGCTGAAAACGGCGATCGCCCGAAAGCCCTTTTTGGTAGCAGCGATTTTCATTTGAGCGCCTATGGGCGCGCCGTAGTCGGAAACGACGTGGCCGACTTCATGCTTCGGGATGCTGCTCGTTGGTTGAGGCCGTGGCCGCTGCACTAAACAAGCAGTCCGCCAGCCAGGCGCTCGCCACTTTGGAAGCCAAGGCGATGCACATCGCTGGGGAGCACGCGGGCACACTCGGTGATTCCGCAACGATTGCGGTACGGGTCATCTCCTCGAAAGTCGGCGCCGTGAACCCCGTCTATGGAACCCCCACGTTCGCAGGCATCGAGAAGATCTTCGATCTTACTGTCCCTATACTCAGCGCAAAGACCCAGAGCGCGTCGCTGGCGCAGGCGCTGGCAAAGGGCTTCACGCCGAGAGCAGTTACCATTACCGTTACGGGCAAGCTGCCCCCAATGTGATGGCGCGCGCTTAAGCATGGCCGACGACCTTTACACAACTCTCACGTGGCTTCCGACGCCACCAGCCGATTTCCGCGAACGATGCCGCGCCATCGTCGCGTCGAGCGAACCAGCGGGACGCGCGCTGGCGAGACTGGCGACTCATGCTCTCGGCGAGAATCAACTGCGCCACCTGGCCCGCGCGATCCGCGAAATCTCCGACGCCGGGCGTTCACTTGAACCCCTGTCTTCATTTAAACTCGGCGTGGTCGGCAACGGAACCCTGGAGTATCTGGTTCCGCTATTGGTTGCAAGTGCGGCGCGCCACGGGGTCGCGCTCGAATGCCTTTCCGCGGATTTTGGACAAACAGCGCAAGAAGCATTCGACCCCGATTCGCTCATCAACCGTTGGCACCCGGACGCCGTTCTGCTTGCGCTTGACTACCGCGGCCTTCCATTCCGTTTCGACCTCCGCGACGAGAGTGCAGCGATGCAAAGTGTTGATGCGGCGATCGGATTCTTGAAAACGCTACGTGGGGCGTTCAGCGCGCACGGCAATGCACCCAGCATCGTCCAGACCCTTCCACCACCGTCGGAGGCGCTCTTCGGAAGTTTCGACCGATGCGTTCGTGGAACACCTCGAGCCCTCACCGACGCGTTTAGCATTGCATTGGTCGAAAGCATTCGTGGAAGTCAAGATGTTCTTTTCGATGTCGCTGCGTTAGCCGAGACGGTAGGCCTTGCAAATTGGTATTCTCCGAAGCAATGGAACCTCGGAAAACTCGCGTTCGATACGAAGTACCTTCCGCTGTACGCCGACCACGTCGGGCGCCTTCTTGGGGCGTTACGTGGTAAGAGCCGGCGCTGCTTGATCCTCGATCTCGATAACACCGTGTGGGGCGGGATCATCGGCGACGACGGCATCGAGGGCATCGTCCTCGGCCAAGGCGACGCAACGGGGGAGGCCTATCTCGAAGTCCAGCGCGCGGCTCTGGCGCTCCGAGACAGAGGCGTCGTGCTTGCCGTCTCATCAAAGAACGACGATGCAACGGCGCGTTTGCCGTTCCGCGGTCATGCGGAGATGCTTCTTCAAGAAAATCACATCGCAGTTTTCCAAGCGAATTGGGATGACAAAGCTACGAATATTGCCGCGATCGCATCGGCTTTATCGCTGGGAACCGATGCCATGGTCTTCCTCGACGACAACCCTGTCGAGCGCGGATTCATCAGGCAGTCGCTTCCGGACGTGGCAGTTCCGGAGCTGCCGTCCGACCCCGCGCTCTATGCTCGGACGCTCGCCGCTGCAGGATATTTCGAGAGCATTGCCTTTTCCACCGAAGATGCAAGCAGAGGCGACTCATACCAGGCCAACGCGCGGCGCGTCGAGCTACAGGAGCAGATTGGCGACCTCGACGCCTACCTGGCGTCGCTCGGCATGCAGATCGACTTTCGGCCATTTGATGCTCCAGGGCGCGCACGCATCGCACAACTTGTCAACAAGTCGAATCAATTTAACCTAACGACGCGGAGATATAGCGAGGCGGAGATCGCCGGGCTCGAAGCCGACCCGGACTGCTTCACGCTACAAGTCCGCCTGTTCGATACATTCGGCGACAACGGGATGATCAGCGTTGTCGTTTGTCGCAGCGTATCGCCGTCAGACTGGGAGATCGACACGTGGCTCATGAGTTGCCGCGTGCTCGGCCGGCGCGTCGAGCAGATGGTACTTCGGGAAATACTCGATCATGCACGCACGCGCAGCGTACGGCGACTGATCGGCATCTATCGCCCAACCGAGCGAAATGGGATGGTTCGGAATCACTACGAAAAACTTGGTTTCGCGCTCGTCAATGCGAGCGAGACTTACGAGATGAAGTGGGAGATCTCGACGGACGTAGAGGTTGCTGCGGCACCGATGACGGTCGTGCGGTCCGGATTCGATGAAACGATTCCTGCGTAGCCGACAGCACGGAAGCTAGCTTCTCGGCGAGCAGCTGATGCCCGGCCGGCCGGAGATGTGTGTTGTCAAAAAAGAGACGGGATGGGAAAGCCGCGTCCAGATCGATCACGCGTACTCCCCGATTCTCAAGTAACTTCCTCAGGAACGAGGCATTAGCTCGATAAGCATCGCTGTCTATGTAGTCGTGCAAGAGTTCATGATTCGTCGGCGTCATGAACGCCACGACGGGAATGCCGGCACCGCGGAGACGATCCACGGTCTTTGTCAAAAAGTGGATTCCGACGTTTTGCTCGTTGAGCGGAGTGAGGTCGTACGTCCCCAAGTACATATCCGCCGTTGGATGAGTCACCGGCACCTCTTCAGGCCCGGGAAAATACGTACCACGAATATCGGCGCGCATCGCGTACAGCAGCCACATCGAGGAAAGCGCGCGGTCAAGTCGCTGCATAATGCCCTTACCCTTAACCGGCGGCGAAAGCAAACGTCGATCGGCGGTGGAGAACAGTGGGCTTGCAAGCAGCGAAATGCCAGGCAGTAGCCGGGCGTAGTCGTTGTCCGACGGATTGAACGATTTCTGATCGATCTCCAGCACGACGGTCTTCGGCCGAGCCCCCGCGGCCAATAAAAGCTGCACGATCGCGTAATCGTTCGGTGGACTGCCGGCCCTCAACGCGAGATTACGACAAGCGCACCCTCGGCTCGCTAAGATCGAAACAGCCGTTTCACCTGCGGAGACGCGATAGCCCCAGACGACCGAGTCGCCGAGAAAAATGGTTTGCGGCGCAGAGGCGGCGATACGACCGATCTCGCGTTGAAGATACGCGCGCGAAACATCGGCCGGCAAGCGCTCCAATCGGGGAAAGTATTTCGCGATCGCGAAATTTTCGAGCAGCAGGAGCGCAACGAGAACGACGAGAGGAACGCCGAACGATGCTGCGCGGCCAAAGCCGGATCTAGCGGTTGGCACGCTTCTTAGGCCTCTTCCAGAAACTCGACGAGACCCAGCCGCGTAAACACGAATGCGACGCGTCGTCCCCCAAAGAGTACCGCCGGCGTCGGCGGCGAGACGGAGACAGCGCCGAGAGCCTTCGCGCTCGCAATCGATGCTTCGAGGTCTCCAGTTGAGTAGCAAATGTGGTAATACGTGACGTGCTGCTTCACAAGCTTCTGAACAACTGGCCCCGATACCAACTCGATGGCGCCCGGTAAACCTTCGTTGAAAAGGCGCACGTCGGCGTTCTGTAACGGATCATGAATAGTACCGGAATCCGAGGTCACCGAGTAGGCGCTGCGCACGTATTGTGCCGTCTCCTCGATATCCGCGCACGTAATTCCAATGTGATGAAAGGCGTGGCCTAGCACTATCGCTTCCTTAGAACGTAAGCAACATTGACCGAAAGCGCATCGCGTTCGCACTCCTCAAGTGTCTTTCCAGCGTATGGAACGTAGGTCGAGTCGACGATGTCGAGGCCGCTTCCCAGCACCAGATCTTCGACGTCGTGAGGGGACCGGAAAAGGAAAATATGATCGACGGCCGGCGCATTACAGCACGTCGTAACAAAAATGTGCGTATCGCGGTCGCTTAGTTCCGCAATCTTGCGAAGGAACAGGCCTGGATCCTCGACGTGCTCCAGGACTTCGCCCATCACGACGCACGAATACGTGGCGTCGTTGGCGCTGAAATCGAGAAAATCGCGTTCCAAGACATGCACTCCGCCCCGACTCGTAAAGCCGGAGTGGGCAAGAATATCGCGCGTCATCTCAACGCTGGTGGGGCTAAGATCGATGCCGGTGAGCGTTTCGAAGGCTCCGAGCTCCGCAGCTCGCTTGAGGTAATATCCGTGACCGGGTCCGATCTCTAAGTAGGCGCCCTTCTTTCCGCGCGGAAATGAGCGCTCGAAAAACTCGCTCAATGCGGCGTGATTTGGCCAGAGGAACGCCGTCAGCGCCAGGCCATACATGTATTTGTTCATGTAGGCGTCGTCGAGGTACACTTTATCTGCGACATCCCGAAATCGATCGTAGCGGTAGCGGCCGTATTTCCAAAAGAACAGTTGCTCGGTACGCGTATCGTTGACAATGGTGCTATAGCAATCGGCAAGGTAGTCGATGCCAAGGCCGCGACGTGTGCAATAGTCTAAGTACGAGATTAACTCCCGCCGCAGATCGTCCGACATTCCCTCAAGTGACGAGGCAAGAAACTTGGCATGAAGGGGATTTTGCTCAACAACGGCGTCGGTAAAGGAGTTCAGATCGGCGCCCATGTCAGAACCCTCGATAGATGATATGCGGAGCCGGCGCGTCGAGCATCACCACAACCGACGTGGTAATGACGGCAAGCGTCGTGTACCACGCAGGTCTCATAAAATCTGCGAGCCGAGCCATAGCACCTTCCTTGAAGGCGGCGATATACCGATCGACCAACGCCGTGAATGCAGATAGAACGACACCCGCGACGACCAGCGTCAGCACCATGGCTGTAGCGATTGCGCCGACACCGAGCTTCGCTACCAGGCCCGTGAGTTGCGGCCACGTTGCCCAGAAGAATACCAAAGTAAAGGATAACCATAGGAACGTCAACCCACGCGAAAGCGTCTCGTAGAGCGGGATCGAGCATAGCGTGCGGTACGGAATGCGCCCCATGCGGCGAATCATCTCGATCTGGAAGAGCTTGTTGCCGCTAATTCCGAGACCCATGAGCAACCCAAGGAGCACGAACATCATGGTCTGGCCGTGCCAAAGACCCACGAGAAAGAATGTCCCGAAGTAGACGACCACGCCGAGAAACGGTTCGATACTCCGAGATGGGAGCCGCCTCATGAGGGCGAGCAGCAACGGTGAATAGACGTAGGTCTTAAACCAATTTGAGAGCGACATGTGCCATCTGCTCCAAAACTCGAGATAGCTTTTCGACGAAAATGGACGATCGAAGTTTTCGGGCAGATCGAGGCGCAAGAATCGTGCGGCGCCGATGACGACATCGGTGTAGCCGGAGAAGTTTACGTAGAGCAGAACCGGGAACAACGCCAAGATAAGGGTTGCATCGAGAACGCGCGCACTTGGTGATGGCAGCGATGACACTGCGACGATGCACCGTTGATGGGCATACCCGAGGACCGGCGAAACGACCAAAACCTTGAAGAACCCTATAACGATGCGTTCCAGCGCTCGCGCTGCGACGGTTAAGTCGAGCCTTGCCGGACGTTCCGACTCATCGCGCCGGTAGTCCCGATAGAATTGAATTGGCCCAGAGACAAAGCTCGTGAAATTCAGCGTGTAGTTCAGGAAGCGCACTGCGCCGACGCGATCGGGCAAGCTGCCTTGATATGAGTCGACGACAAGACTCAAGATTCGAAAAAATACGTATGACATGCCGACCGTCATATACAGGCCCGGAAGTAACGTCGCCGGCGGGAAAAACGCGTAACGCTTTAGCCAACAGAACGCGACGATGAGCAGTCCCACGATCAACGTGAAGAGCGCCGGATTCTTTTGCGTTTGCACGCATCGCATGGCAACGTAGCCGCCGGCGAGGAGCAATGCAAAGGGTGCCAGTTGCGTTGGCTCGTGCGAGAATGTTAAAACGAACCCGAGGTTCGCGATGAGGAAAACGGTCGCACGCCAGCGAGGACGCTCGGAAATCGCAAGTAGGGCGGCTACGACAATGACAAGGCCGAGAAACTCGAGCGAAGGAACATTCACGACTCTTCGCTAGGCGAAAACGCGCGCTCTCCCAAGAGCTTCGACTGAATGAGGGAAGCCAGCTCGCCGACGTTCTTCAGCGAGGATATCTCAGAAGCGGCAAAATCCACACCAAATGAGCGCTCGACAGAGAGCATCAGTCGCAGGTGCGAAAAGCTATCCCAGCCGTCGACCTGCCTTGCTGTTAGGTCGGGCCCTGCGACCAACGAATCGTCGTCGAAAACGTCGCGCAAAATCCCCGAAAGCTGCTGATATATATCATCGAGCGACATGACTGCGAGAACTCTCCTCAAGAGTGGGAATGGTTGAGCTAGATGCGGCATCCCTCTGTGTCTATGATTGGTGAGACCGGCTACCCGAAAAACTCATAAGGGCGATTAAGGTTCATGCGCGTGTCATCGAATCCAGAAGTACGGTCGCGATCGGATTGTGGATTGTGCATGTTGGCGGAAAAGTGTAGGAATTGAATCTCTAAGACCTCGTTTAGCCTCGTCGAGAGTCGATGCATCTCACGGCATTTCGTGCGCGAGGGACTTGTGCAAGGTGATGGTTCGCTGCGACTCGGAGCGACTCGTAACGGTTCATTGTTCCGAGTTATTCCGAGTCTACCTTGCGCTCCGCAAGGGAGATGCAGACCGTTAGAGGCACGCGCGCTGACAAAGGAAATGGAGGCCGCGGTCGGCTATTTCCTTACGAATAGGGCGCAAGCGATCAGAATTTTCCGCGACAACGCCCCATGGTGGGACCGGAAAGCCGCGCCCGAGCTCGTGCTCGATACGGCGCACTTCAACATCGACCACTGTGTCCGACGGCTGGAAGAATACGTCGAGCACGTGACCGGCCTCAAGGCAGCGGAGCCGACCCACTAGCTCAGGTTTTGGGTGGCTCGAACGTCTTGACGTTTCTGAGCCCGGCGTCCCTGAACGTCTGCTCGATTGCGGGCGCTTCATCGGGCTGAGCCTTGTACGTTACAACGCTGCGTCCGGATTCGATCGCGTCGTTATAGTTTTGAACCTGGTCCTGCGGAATCGGCCAGTCAGACAGGTGGTCGATGATATGCGGCTCGGCAAAAAATCCGATGTAGCGGTTGTCGGAGCTGATGTTGGGGACGTTCGGATCGATGCTTGTCATGATCCCTGTCGTGCCGGTAATCACATCGTGCGCAGTGTCGGTGGTCGTATGACCCTGCCCGACATGCATGAACGTGACGATCGACTCCTCGTGGTCGCTGGTCGGCGCATCTTTCGTGATGACCGCCAATTTATCGCAGTTCACGCTTGGCGTACTGCACAGCGCGTCCTCGAGTTGCCCCGGGTTCGACGATTGTGCTATGCCCGCTACCAGTTTCTCAGCCACAATATTCTCCTTAGCTGCTTTTTAGGACATTTCCTTGACAGCCTTCGCGAGCCGGCCGATGCCTTCGCGGATTTTCTCCGGAGATGCGTTCGAGAAGTTCAGGCGCATCCCGTCGGTGACGTCGCAGTGCGGATAGAACGACACGCCCGGTACGAAAACGACATTTTCTTTGGCGGAGATTTGCAGCAGGTCGGTCGTGTCGACGCCTGTGGCGCGGGCCCACAGGAACATGCCGCCTTGCGGCCGGTTAAACGAGACGGTTTTCGGCATGTGCTCCGCGAGCGCATCGTACATGACGTCGCGGCGCTGGTGATAGACGCGCCGGATGTCCTGAACGTGGCGTTCGAACTCCTGCGCTCGCGCCACGATGCGGGCAAAAATGTATTGCGTCAAGGTTCCGCTCTGAAGATCCGCGCCTTGTTTGGCAAGCACGAGCTTTTCGTGCACTTCCGGATCGCGAACCGCCAGCCACGCCACCCGCATGCCGGGCGCCAGAATCTTGCTGCCGGTGCCGCTGTAGATGATCGTCCCGCTCGTCGGATAACTGACGAGCGCGGGTAAATGTTCGCCCTCAAAACGCAGCTCGCCGTACGGGTCGTCTTCGACGATCGGCACGCCGAAGTGCTCGCAAATGCGCACGATGCGCTCGCGCCGCTCGAACGAGATGGTTCGGCCCGTCGGATTTTGAAAATTCGCAACAAGATAGACGAATTTCGGCAGCGGCTCGGCGTGCGCGAGCTGGTGCTCCAGCGATTCGGGAACCATGCCGTTCTCGTCGGTGTCGACCGCAAGATAACGCGCCTGATACGCATCGAACGCATGGATAGCGCCGAGGTAAGACGGATTTTCCAGCGCGATGTGGTCGCCGGGATCGATCAGGATTTTGGCGATCAGATCGAGTCCCTGCTGCGAACCGTTGACGATCAGGATTTGATCCGCGTCGAACGGTGTTTCGAGCCGTCGTGTCAGGCGCGCCGCAACCCACTCGCGCATCTCGGGAATTCCGTCGGTTACGGTGTACTGCAACGCGCGCGCGCCGTATTCGTCCATCACCTCGCGCGTGCACTGGGCGATCGCTTCGGTCGGAAAGAGTTCGGGTGCCGGGAGGCCGCCGCCGAACGAGATGACGTCGGGCTGGAGGGTGACCTTGAGCATCTCGCGGATCGTGGAGGCGCGCATGCGAGCGGTCCGCGCAGCAAAGCGCACGGTTCGCGGGACGGTAGCCATACGCCAGCCGTATTCCCCGAAAACGGGGTTCTCCCGCTAGACGCCGGGTGAGAGGCCGATCAGAGGGAGCGTCGGAAAATTTGTGGCGTAAAACTCGCGGTCACTCGTGATAAGCGAACCCACCTGGGTGGCGTGCGCCCCAACAATGAAATCGGCCAGAAGGCGCCGCGGGAGGCCATCTCGTTGTTGTTTGCGGCGCTGAGCGTAGTCGCAAAAAGCACTTCCCGCAGTCTCCCAAACCTCCGGGTTCATCGGCCAGTCGATCGCGATGGTCGTGGAGCGCAGGAACTGGTCGATCTCCGCTTTCCCCCAGCCCGGGTGCGCGTAAAGCTCGGAATAGACAACCGGCGAGATAATCAGCCCCGCCCGCGAACCGTGTTCGGAGAGCGTGTCTGCGGCCTGCTTTGCCACCTCGCTTGAGCCCGCGATAACGTCGATGATGACATTTGTATCGACGGCGTAGGCCACTCCGCTTACCTGCCCCGCAGTTCGCGCAGCCAAAGGTCGACCTCATCGGCCGATTTACCCTTGCCGACGCGGTACTTTCCCATGTACGCGACAAAGCGGTCCGGCGGGCGCTCCGGAACGACGTTCACTCCGTCCGCGTGGACTTCAAACGTTACAACGTCTCCCGTTCCCACATGTAATGCTTCCCGGACCGCAAGGGGCAAGGTTATCTGCCCTTTGGAAGTTATCTTTGCCTTACTCCTTACCATCTGGTAAGAATATCAAGTGTTAAGAGGTGCCGTCAAGCGGCTACACTGCTTGGT
>PLLF01000030.1 GCA_003140855.1 Vulcanimicrobiota bacterium | reverse complement strand
TCCCGAACACGGCAGTTAAGCCCGCCAGCGCCGATGATAGCCGATTCGCAAGGATCCTCGAAAGTAGGTCGGCGCCAGATTAAGTTAGAGAAGCCCGGTGAGAAATCACCGGGCTTTTTTGTGTTTTTGTGCCATGGTGTTGGCACAGCAGTCGGTCATGATTGTAGGATGCTCGACCTCACGAAAGATCAGCGCTCGCTAATCGTGGGCTCTTTGCTGGGCGACGGCTCGATGCGCTGCAAGAAAAACGCCTTACTGGAAATTAATCACTGTCTTAAGCAGCGATCTTATGTTGATTGGAAATGGCGTTTACTCAGGAATCTGGTCCGAACGCCCCCGAAAGCACGCAGCGGTAACGGAGGCCGACAAGCCTATCGCTTCACGACGCTCAGTTTGCCTCAGCTGACCCCGTTTTACGAAGCCTTTTATATTGCTGGTCACAAGGCCGTGCCGGATTTAGAGCTTACGCCGTTGGCTCTCGCGGTTTGGTTCATGGATGACGGGTGCAAGAGTCACAGGTCCGTTTATCTCAACACCCAGCAATTTGATAAGTGCAGCCAAGCCTCACTGCTTTGTAGCCTGGATGCGCAGTTAGGTTTGAAGGCGTCTCTCAATCGAGATAAGAGCTATTTCCGAATTCGGGTGGCAGTAAAGAGTATGGACCGTTTCCGACTCCTCGTGAAGCCATACCTGCTCGACGAATTCGCATACAAGCTGCCCTGACTCTAAGTCCGGGTTAATTTTGCGCAGAGACGATGGCTTGTGTTGGTTTTGGGGTACGCCCGGCCGTCGAGCAGTTCGAGCTCGGGTTTATCTGAAAGTATCGTTGCCATCGCGGATTCTCCGGGGTTTAGCGGTTCTTCCAGAGATCGGAGACGGGCCGGTTTAGCGTCGGGATAAACCCGAGCAGTCGAATAAGAAGCAGAAGCGCGATGATCCCGGTGATGAGCACCGGCACCGGCCACGGCGCCGTATGCAATACCCATTCTTGTGCGAACACACCGAAGACCGCGATCAGCAGCCCCGCGTTCCACATTTTGTCACCTTCATATCCGCGATAGAACATGCCGAAGACCGCCAAGGCGACGCCGGCGGCGACCATAACCGTAAGATAGTGAACGACGTCGGCGATAATCATGATCCCAAGTACTTCACGAACCAAGCCTCCCAGCGGCGGTAGATGTCTTCGCCACGTACCGGGTCGCGCGGAAAGTGCCCCACGACCGGATAAATGACGAATTGCACGGGCGTCCCCGTTGCGCGAACGTCGTGATAAAACTCATACGCGAGCGGCGTCGGGACCCTGAAGTCGACGGCGTCACTCATTATCAGTGTCGGCGTTCGGACGTTCCCGGCATAGCTCAAAGGCGACTCCGCTTCGTAAAGATTGTACTCGGGGGTGCTCGACCAGGGCGATTTTCCGATAAACTGCGGCGCAAAGTCCTTGGCGTCGCTCATCGCATCGTATTGAATCCAGTCGTTGACCGCAGCGCCCGAAACCGCGGCGCGCCAGCGGTGATCCTGAGTGATCAGCCACGACGTCATGAGCCCGCCCTCGCTCCAGCCGGAAACGCCGATGCGGCTCGTGTCGATCGCCGCAGAGGCTAGCACCTTCGCCAGGCCTGACTCGATGTCGCGCCCCGGAACGCTCGTAATGTGCGGTACGGTCGTGCGCGCAAATTGGAGCCCCAAGTTGTCGCTGCCGCGGTAATTCGGCTGAAAGACGAACCAGCCGTGGGCTGCCATCACTTGCACGAATCCGGAGTATGCCGTCGTAGAAGCGGAGGTCGGACCGCCGTGAATGTACAGCACGAGCGGCGCGCGTGTTCCTTTCTTCACGCCGCCCGGCGGAGCCGTCAGCACGCCGTCGGCAGTCATGCCGTCGAAGGTGCGCCACGTGACTGATCGCGTGATGCCGAGGCGATAACGCGCGATCCAGCCGTTGTAATCCGTGAGCCGAATGGGGTTGTGCCGGTTCGGAACCAGCACGTAGAGCTCCGTCGGGCGATCCGGCGCGACGCCCGTGAAGGCAATTGTTCCATTACGTGAGACGGTAGCGGCACTTGCGTTGATCGCTCCAAGCGGCACAACCGAGACGGCTCCCGACGGCGTTACGCGGAAGAGGCGGCGCCGCGTGGCGTCGTTAGCCGTGAGCAGCAGCGAACCGCCCGGTAAGAACGATGCGTCGCCGACGTTTCGGTTTAAACGCGTCGTAACGCTGCGAGGATTCATGCCGCGCGCATCCGCCAGCGCGATTTCGGTCTGCATCGTTCCGCGTGGATTTGCAAAGGCAAACGCTATTTGGCCCGATGGCGCACGCAGCGGATCGCTTTGCGTCGACGAGAGCTGCGGCAGCGTCGTCGCGTGTCCGGTGCGAATGTCGACGCGAACGATCTGCCGTGAAAGATAGCGGTTAGACCGCTGATGATCGGTGATGCGCGTGGCGAATATGCTGCGCCCATCCAGGGCATAGGTAAATCCTCCGCCGACGCTCCAGCCGCCGCTGATGCGCTGCGCGTCTCCGCCGGCACTTGCGATTCGATACAGGTATGCGGGAGTGTGAGCGGCTTGATCCGTCCACGCGTCATCCGTCACGTCGAAGGCATCTTCGTGTGCCTTGATGGCTTTCGTGTTGGGCGCTTCGATGTGCGCGCTGTACGCGAGTTCGCGGCCGTTCGGCCGCCAATCAAAGCCGTCGACGCCGATCTTTTCGTGCGTAATCTGCACGGCTTCGCCGCCGTTCATCGGCAGGACGAAGAGTTGTGCGGTATGGTCCGAGGCGGGATCGTCCGGGTCGAAGACGCCTTGCGCGATATAGGCAAGCTGCGAACCGTCCGGAGACCAGGCGATTTGCCCGAGGCCGATGGCATCGTGTAGCAATGTGCGCGCGGCATGGGTGCGGACGTTCACGAGAACGAGGTCGGCATTCGTGCGGTCCTTGTCGTAATCGTTGCGGCGAACGATGAGCGCAACGCTGCGCCCGTCCGGCGTTATCTGCGGCGATGCAAGGCTAACCGTTTTTCGCAGATCGGAAAGTTTCAACGTGAGCATTTGCGCCGGCGGCGCAGTAATCGCGAGAAGTATCACTTCAACCACCGGTCCAGCCAGCCGGCCCACGCTCGCAAGACGATCTCGCGCCCGACCGGATCCCCCGGAAAATGGCCATAGCGCGGAAAAGCGGTGAATTTTACGGTCGCGCCGCGGTCGCGCAGCGCATGATAGAACATGTATGCCTGTGAAACGGGCACGCGCTGATCGCGCGTGTCGCTGAGGATGAGCGTTGGTGTTTTTACGTTGGTTGCAAAAGTAATCGGTGATTCGGCTGCGTATGCGGCGCGGCCGGCCGGGCTGAAGGGCAAGGTTCCATTGAAAAAAGTCTGCGCGAAGTTCTCATTGATGTCGGCCAGCACTGCTTGTTGATACCAATCGGTAACGGCAGCGCCCATGACGGCAGCCCGCCAGAAGTTCGCGTGGCCGATAAGCCAGGAGGTTTGCAAACCGCCGCCCGACCAGCCGGAGACTCCGATGCGGCTCTCATCGATCATTCCCGTCGCGCGTAATGCGGCAACGGCGGCGAGGTTGTCGCGGCCCGGTCCGCTGGTAACGTCGCCCACGATCGCCTGCAGAAATGCATCGCCGAGATTATCGCTCCCGCGATAGTTCGGCCGAAATACGAAATAGTCGTGCGCGGCAAGGATTTGCACGAGCGATAGTCCCTCGAGTCCCGTCATATCCCAAGTCGAGGTAGAGACCGGCCCGCCGTGAATGTCGAGCACCAGCGGATATTTACGTCCCGCGACATAGTGCACAGGGTAGGTTAGAACGCCGACGGCTTTTGTGCCGAGGTCGGTTTGCCACTCGAACGCTTCGGACTTTGCGACCGTAAAATCGCTCATCCAAGCATTTTCATTGGTGATGCGCTCGGGCGTTGCAGAATCAGGCGAGAGATAATAGATTTCCGCGGGCCGGTCTCGTTTCAGCCCGACAAACGCCATGGCACCGTCCGGCAGCGCGGTCGCATCACCGGAAAATCCCACGCCTCCCAAATCGAGCCGATGCCCCAGAGGCTGCGTCTCGGCACGCATCGTGCCCACGGGTCCACCTATCGTCGCGAGAAAGCTCGCGCGCCAAGCTGCGTTTTGCACGCCGTCGGCAGTCGCGAAGATCGCCGATGTAGTGCCAGCCCACACGTAAGCGTGAACGTTCCGATCGACATCGGTTCGCGAGTTATAGATTTCCGCGTCGCGCGATAACCGCCGCACCGAAAGGTCGCCCTGCAAGTACAAGGTGCCATGTCTGGGAACTGTTATCGCAAGCAGGGGCCCGAGGGCTCCGTCGGTTATCTTCGGGTCCGCATCGACGCCGAAGCCAAGATCGGTGTTCGTCTTGGACTTTACGTCGTATGCGTAGGTCGTCTGAGAAACGAAGTGCGCAAAGATTGGATCGGGCTGGCGCTGATAGTAAATATGTGACCCGTCGGGCGTCCAAACCGGCGCCGAATCTTTCACAACGCTCCACGTCCCCGATGTTAAGCGGGTCGCGGCGCCGCCGCTTGCATCGACGAGCCACAGATGCGCGGACTGCGGCTGTTCGCGCGTAAGATAGTCGTTGTCGGTAATCGCGACCGCGTCGAGATGCTTGTCCAGCGCGTTTTGATTGGCGGGGTCGTCGTCGGAAACGTACGCGAGCGCGTTGCCGTCAGGCCGCCAAGCATAACTCTGCACGCCGGCTTTATTGGTCGTAACTTGAAGCGCGTCGCCGCCATTCATCGGCATGACGTAGAGTTGCACGGGCTTGCCGGCTTCGGGAGAAGCAAGGAACGCAAGGCGCGTGCCGTCGGGCGACCATTGCGGATTATCCACGCCGCTGCGGCCCTGGGTCAGCGTCCGCGCGCCGCTGCCGTCAACATTTATGAGGACCAGTTCGGTGCGATTGCGATCGGCTTTCCAATCGATCTTCGAGCGCACGTAGACAATCGCTTTTCCGTCCGGCGAAATGCGCGGCTCCCTCACCGTCACGACGCGCCGCAAGTCCTCAAAGCTCAATACTCGCGGTGTTGCCGCGGGCGCCACCGCCGCAGCTGCAAAAAATACGAACGGAAGAAGACGCAGCGCTCGAATCATTGCGACAAACCGTTCTTTGCGCAGCAAGCAAGAACGCTCTTCAATTCGCTCGCGTTGGGCGGCCACAGCAAGTACAGGGTTGCGCCCAGGCGTTCCAGCGGCGAAGCAGTTACCGGTGCGAGCAGCTGTAGCGTGTGCTCATCGTCGGAAAGGCCCGCCAGCCGCGCTTGTATCTTCGTGGTATCGGCGTAGGCGGTCGCTTCCGCGAAGCTGGTGCCGATCGAACGTCCGGAAGGCGCGGAGAGCGTCGTTGCTCCCTCCAAATACTCGGCGCCGTTTGCAAAGTAGCCCGTTTGTCCGGTGCTTACGACCGGTGTCATAACTACTTCGCGCAGATGCTCCGGCGCCGGAGCGTCAAATGAAAATTCCCAGCGGTTCGGATACCACGTCTGCGAAGGTGGATAGCTCGCGTCGTTTGTATGTGTTGCGCGAACCCAATCAGTCACCTTAAGCGATCCCTTGATGTCGTGCGTGACGGCTCGAGGGTCCATCATCTTGCCCGCAACGCCCACCGTCATCACGCCCGGCGCCACGGGACCGGTTTGGAAATAAAACTCCTTGTTCTTCGCGGCGTGCATCGCGGCAACCGTGATTTCATAGTTGTCGTCGAACTGCAGCGGGTACCAATCCCAGCCGCCGGGACTCGGGCCCGCGAGCAGCGAGGCTGCGCGCAGCGGAGCGACAGTCGGCGCACCGGTTGGCAAGAAACCCGTGCCCCATTGATGATCCATCCAGAACGTCCCCGAAACGAGTGCGATACGCTCGCCGTTGATTTCGATCGAGCTGCCCGCGCGATCGATCAAGAGCCGAGGAATTGAATAGTACAGCGTGCCTATTCCGGCGCAGCATGGAGCGCAGCCGTTGCCGCCCTGCAACAGAATACCCTTGCCGCTCGAGAACGTGAGATCGATCGCGATTTCCGCGAACGGCGCGGAGCCGCGGTCCCAGCCTTTCGCTTGCAAACGAAGCGGAAACAACTCGCCGGCGTTTTGCGCTTGGATGCTGTTCTTGCCGATTGTCCAGCGGAACGGCTGATCTTCGATTTCGATCAGTCCGGTCGTCCCGGCGATCAGCAACGGTGCCGCACGGTAATGCCGGCCGCCGGCTTCGGTCACCGCCAAATGTATTTCCATCGTTTGATTTTCGATGTCGCTCAGGCCGAGCTGCGCCGCTACCGGCGGCGGAAGAAGCGCCCATTGCCAAAACATGAGCTCGACGCCGTAGGTCTTCCCGCTGGCGGCCTGGGCCGTTCCCACGAAAAAATGCCAGCCGACTTGATGCTTGAGCGAAACGCGATGATCGCGCGGAAATTGCAGGTCCGCCGTTTCTCCGAGGAGCGCGTACCCTTCGACCGTGTCCTCGCCCAGCAAATTCGACATCGCGTAGGCCTGATGCGGAGTCAATTCGTCGCAGGTGTCGGAAAAGAGTTCGTAGCGCGACCTGTAACTCGGAACGAAGCTTTGCCAACGCTTCATCAGCTGCTGAAGATAGGCTCGCATCCGCTTGCCGAACGCGGCATTCGAATTCTTCGGGCTCGCTAGGCGCTCGGCAATCTGCGGCGACAAAGCGCTCGCATCGAATTCGGGCATCCAGAGTGCGCGCGCCACATTATCGGCCGTTTCGGCGTCGAGCGGAGGAGCTAAAAGAAGTAAAGCCATGACGCGCCTCTCTAGAGCATGGGATGGCGGCCTACGCTTTAGTAGAAGCCTGTGCCTGCTTTGGATTAATCCGAGGTCTTTCTAACGGGGGCGGATCCGGTAGATCGCGCCGGTCATGTCATCCGCTACGAACAGATCGCTTTGCGGGCCGACGGTTATCCCGGTCGGGCGGCCTATGCGTTGATCGGAGCCGCCCGCCTGATAACCGCCTACGAAATAGCTCCACTGTTTGTTGGGATCGGTCCAGTCCGCGCCGGATTGCGGAGAATCGCCGCGCATTGGAACGAAGACCACTTGCGGCGCGACAAAAGGCGGTCCGTGCCAAGAGCCGTGCAAAGTAACGAATGCGCCGCCGGGGTAGTGCGCCGGAAAGACGTATTTTCCGCGCGGATGTTGCGGATAAAAGACCGCTCCGATCGGGGTTGCGTAAGCCGGAAATACGGCACGCGAAACAGCGACGCCGTTGCAATTGCTTCCTTTGTGATTTTCGTAACAATCGGGCCAGCCGTAATTTACGACGGCCGGATGCGCCGTAACATCGTCGAAAATCTCGTAAGGATGGCCCGCCGGCAATGCGTCCTGTCCGGCCACGCCCGCCCAGAGAGATCCGGTGTTTTCGTTCGCCGCCAGAGCGATCGCATTCCGAATATTCCGGGTAATGACGACGTATTGGCCGCCCGTTACCCGGCCGATCGTCGCGCGCGTGTCGTCAACATCCGGCCGGCATGCGTCGCACGACGATCCGACGCTCGCATAGAGCGAGCCTTTCACGACTGCGACGGACGTTGTGACGTGATCGCGTGCGATGCCGGACGTGCGGACTGCGGCAAGTTTCTGAGGCGCCGACCGCGCGTGAAGATCGCCAGTGTTGTACGCTATGCGCCAGATCGCGAACTGTGTCCCGACATACAACGAGTTGCCTGCGAGCGCGACGCCGGCAGCCGGCGCGTCATCAAAGCGCGCGAAAACGCGTGGCGAGCCCGCGGCGCCCGCTGAATCGGCGCGCGGAATGATGTAAACATCCGAGCCCATCGTTCCGACGAAGAGATCGCCATTCGGCGCGGCGGCAAGCTCGCGCGCACCGTCGACCGTGGCAATGTGTTGAATCGAGAACCCGCGCTGTACGGAGGGCATCGCGCCCAGCAGGGCGGCTGCCGCGAGTGCGGCCAGTGAGACCTTCAACACTAGTGGGCCACCCGTTCGAACCGCGTGTGGAACTGCCCCGGCGAGAGTTTTGTATGCTTCGCGATCTGGGAGAGTCGCGGTTCCTCTAGGTCTTTGGGCTCGAGCCGGATCATGTAATTGCGGGCGACCTCATACGATTCGGTCGTTACGTCAACCATGCGCACGCGCACGCGTCCGGTCGCGGGATCTTGCAATTCGGAAAGGTGCACCGGAACCACCCGTCCGCCCGACAACGCGATCAGCGCGCCGCTGCCGCCGCTCAGCAAGTAGCGGACGGCGCCGTAGCCTAACGTGCGCGTGTATTCGACATCGAACGGAACGGGCTTGGCGCACCGCAGCTCGTATCCGATGTCCTTGGTGACGATCGTCGCCGTCACGCCGATATCGTCCAGACTCTTGCGCACCGCGTCGCGAAGGACGCTTCCAATCGGCACGTCGGCAAGCCGGACGTGGCCGTAAGCGTCGCGGGCAACGCCTTCCAGAGCGGCCAGCTTTTTGGCGGAAAGCCGTTCGGCAATTCCTTCGGCCACGATTGCCACGCCGTAGCCGTGGTTGTTTGCGACGCGCTTCACAATTGCGCCGACGATCGTATCGACGACCGCCTGTAAATCCAGCTCCGCTCCGGGGAATTCTTCGGGGATAACCGCTAGCGTCGCTCCGGCGGCCTTGCACATGCCGAGTGCGAGTGCGCCGGATTTGCGTCCCATGCTCACGACCAGATACCAGCGCACCGTCGTACGCGCGTCCTCCATCAAGCTCTCGATGATGCCTGTGCCGACGGAACGCGCGGTTTCGAATCCAAACGTCGGCGCGTTATCCGGAAGCGGAAGATCGTTGTCGATCGTTTTCGGAATAGTCGCTACACCGATGCGGCCGGAAGTAGCCTCTGCGATACGGGTGGCGCCGTAGGTCGTGTCGTCGCCGCCGATTGCGATCAGGTAGCGGACGTTCAGCGACTCCAGAGCTTTGATGCATTTCTGCAGCGTGGCGTCGTCTTTGGCCGGATTCGTCCGCGACGTGCGCAAGATCGAGCCGCCGGTTGCATGAATGCGCGAAACGTCTTCGATCCGGAGCTCCGTAACGTGCGAGCTTTCGCCTTTGGCCAGATGATGATACCCGTCGTAAATTCCGAGCACGCGCAGGCCGCTGTTGACCGCCTCAATCGTCGCGGAAGCAATGACGCCGTTGATGCCCGGCGCCGGGCCGCCGCCAACGAGGATGCCCAGAGTCTCTGCGCTCATTTCAACAGGAGTATGCGCGGTCCGTACGATGCCCTGCTGAAATGCAAGAAGACGGAGCTACCGTCGCCGGTAGCCCCGTCCGAATGGTGCCTGTCGCTTTATATTGTCGGTGAAGGCGAAGGGCGCGGGGAACGATCGCGGTTGCGTCCGCGGCCGGATTGCGCTTCGCGCTGCTGCCTTTTAGACTTGAGCTGCACTTGCTGGGCCGGCGTTAACACGGCCATGATTTTGGTGCGCAGGTCTTTGCGCGCTTGCGGATCCTGCGCGCTTCCACGGGGATGCGCTTGACGATACTGCTGCATGAGTTGCTTAATCTGTGATTGCTGTTGCGTGCTGAGATTCAGGCTGCGCATCTCGCGCATGAACCCGAATCCGCCGCGGTGGCGTTGCCCTTGCACGGGCTGCTGAAGCTGCGCGGCGCTCGGCTGCGTCTGGGCGAAACCGATAGCCGGAACCGCAAGTGCGGTTGCCAAAGCCGCCGGAACAAGTAGTGAACGAAAACTAAACACGAGGGCTCCTTTGAGGAAGTGATGTCGCTATCGTAACGGCCCGCCGCCTCAATAGTTCTGAGAGCCGGATTAGGGAACGCTGGGGAAACGCTGAGGAATCGCTAAGGGCGCGGTTTGATTGCGGCGGCTTTTACGCCTGGCGAGGCTTGCGCCTCGAAACGCAAGAAATTCTTGGCAAACAGTTCAGCCAGTTTCTTGGCTTGCACATCGTACGCGGCTTTGTCGGGCCACATGTTCTTCGGATTGAGTATCTCCGAAGGTACGTTCGGCACGTTTAACGGGATCGAAAGGCCGAAGAAAGGTTCGACCTCGAACTTCGCATCCGAAAGCGCGCCCTCGATGGCGGCGTTGACCATCGCGCGCGTGTATCCGATCGCGACTCGCTTTCCGACGCCGTACGGCCCGCCGATCCAGCCGGTGTTGACCAGCCAACAGGTTACGTCGTGCTCGTCGATTTTCTGCCCGAGTAATTTCGCATAGACCGTCGGATGATGCACCATGAACGGCGCACCGAAGCACGTCGAAAACGTCGCTTGCGGTTCGGTGATGCCGCGCTCGGTGCCGGCCACCTTTGCGGTATAGCCGGATAAGAAATGGTACATCGCTTGCTCTTTGGTGAGCTTGCTGATCGGCGGAAGCGTACCAAACGCATCGGCCGTCAACATGACGACGGTGCGGGCGTGCCCCGCGCGGCTGCCCGGCACCACATTTTGGATGTACTCGATGGGATAGGCCGCGCGTGTATTTTCGGTCTTCGCTTCCGAAGTGAGGTCGAGTTTGCGCGTCTTTTCATCGTACACCACGTTTTCCAGAACGGAACCAAAACGGTGCGATGCGGCCCAGATCTCCGGCTCTGCGCTCTGCGAGAGGCGGATGACCTTTGCATAACAGCCACCTTCGAAATTAAAAACGCCGGTGTCGGACCAACCATGCTCGTCGTCGCCAATAAGTGGACGGTGTGAATCTGCGGAGAGTGTGGTCTTGCCTGTTCCCGAGAGGCCGAAAAATACGGCGACGTCATCTTTGCCCGCGTTGGCCGACGAGTGCATCGGCAGAACGTCGCGCAGCGGAAGAAGATAGTTCATGACCGTGAAGACCGATTTTTTGATCTCGCCGGCATATTTCGTTCCGCCGATCAACACGACACGTTTTGCGAAATTCACCAAGATGAAGGTCGGCGAGTTTGTTCCGTCGCGTTGCGGATCGGCGGTGAAAAGCGCGGCATCGACAACGGTGAACTCAGGGCTAAAGTCTTTCGGCGCGTCATCGGGTACGATAAAAAGATCGCGCGCGAAGAGATTGTGCCACGCCATTTCGGTGACGATCCGCACGGGAAGGCGATAGCGTTCGTCGGCTCCGACAAAACAGTCGAGCGAATAGATCTCGCGTTCCGGAAGATAGGCCGCCACGCGATCCCACAGTGCGTCAAAGACCTCGGGCTCGACACCGCGGTTTGTTTCGCCCCAGTCTATGTGCTTTTCGCTCGAGCCTTCGCGTACGAAAAACTTGTCTTTGGGCGACCGGCCGGTGTGAGGCCGTGTGTCGACGATCAGCTGGCCGTCGCTGCCGAGCACTCCTTCGCCGCGGCGAAGTGCGTGTTCGATCAGTTCGGCAGCAGACAGATTTTCATAGACCCGGGCGGCCTTGATGGTTTCAGAAACGGTGAGAATGATGGTGCTCCCTGCAGGGCAGAAAGTGTGATTCGGGCTAAAACGTGAACGATGAGATTCGCCGTCTTTGCCCTGTTGTGCCTGTTTTCCGCGCAGGCGACCGCTTCGGCGGCGCTCCCCTTCCGCGTAGGTTTTTACCCGCCCGGACCGCTTGACGGCATCACCGACGTTGCGGGCGTCGCGGTCGGCAATGTGACAAAAGTCGAAGGCGCTTCCATCCGCACCGGCGCGACGGCGATCTTGCCCAACGCCGATCCGTGGAACCACAAAGTCTCCGCCTACGCGCTGCCCTTTAACGGAAACGGCGAGATGACCGGCGCGCACTGGATCAACGAATCGGGCTATCTCGAAACGCCGATCGTGCTGACCGACACGCTCGACATCGGCCGCGCCGACGACGGGGTGATCAGCTGGATGATCAAACAGCATCCGCAGATCGGCGTGCGCGACGACGTGCCGCTGCCGGTAGTCGTGGAGTGCGACGATCAGCTTCTCAATGATATTCAAGCTCGCGCGATCGGCGCACAAGACGTCGTCGATCTGCTCGATTCAGCGCGAACCGGCCAATTCTTACGCGGAAGCGTCGGCGCAGGTACGGGCATGAAAGCCTTTGGCTTCAAAGCCGGCATCGGATCGGCATCGCGCGTGCTGCCGAAAGAACTCGGCGGATACACGGTTGGCGTCCTCGTGAACGATAACACCGGATCGACGCGCGAACAGTTGACGATCGACGGCGTTCGCGTAGGCGAAGCCCTGCGCAACGAATACAGAATGACGTTCCCGAAAAGTTTGACGCTGCACGGGCGCATGGCCTCGGGAAGCATCGTGATCGTGATCGCCACGAACGCGCCGCTCGATTCGCGGCAGTTGCATGCGATTGCGCTGCGCGCTGGGATGGGCATGTCGCGCACGGGGCTTACGAGCGACGTCGGCAGCGGCGATCTCTTTGTGGCGTTTAGTACGACCTATACCTTCGACCGGACCGCCAACTTTCGCATCAATGCGCCGGCAGTGCCGATTGTCGAAGACAGTTCCGTTCTCAACGGTTTGTACCGCGCAACCGCGGAGGCGACCGAGTCGGCAATCTACGATGCGCTTTTCAGCGCCAAGACGATGTCCGGAAAGGGCGGCGTTACCGTTTACGGCCTTCCGGTTGACCGCGTGCTGCAGATGCTGCACGCCGCAGGAGTACAATAATGCCTATTCCCTTGGGTGCCGTCGGGCATTTTTCGCTCGCCGTAAAAGACCCCGAAGCGAGCGCGAAGTTTTGGAGCACGAATTTCGATTTAAAGGAGTTATTCCGCTTCGACGATGGGATTGCGGTCAGCAACGACGCGATTACGATCGCGCTCTTTAAAGGAAAGCCGAACGCGGAAGCGATCGAGCATATGTCGTTCCATCTGCAAAATATGCGCGAACTGCGCGGTGCTTTGGTTCAATTACGCGCGAGCGGTGTCGAGCTGGAGGACCCGGGCGACGAGATCGGCCCCGAGGCGCCGGGATCGCCGAACATAGGGCTCTGGTTTCGCGATCTCGATGGCTACCGCTGGGAGCTTTCCGTTCAGAACGGCGCAGGCGACCGCAGCTAGATTGCTGCGGCGATAACCTTTAGCGCGTTTGCGGGTGTGCGCGCGGCTTCGAAATCGCAGAGGAGCCGCCCGATAGTTGCTTGTTTCTTGTTCGTCACGAACCATGGCGGCTTGGTCAACGGTCTGAATGGCGCGCGCACGACGCTCTTTTCCGTGTGCGCCAGGAAATAGGAGTTGTGGACGACTCCGGTGCCGTCGCCCGAGTTTCGATACGCTCCCCAGGGCGTCTCCGTCAAGAAATATCCGACGCCTGCCCAAGCATTGATCGCGATGCAGCCGTAGCGCAGATCGGATACTGCGCCTTCAATGGCCTCGGGCATTGCGCGCTCGGTCTGCGGTGCGACGATCACGTTCGCTCNNCTCGCTCCGAGCGTTCCGTAAAGCCGCTCGTTCGCCAACGCGACGGCATCGCGCAAGAACGTCTTCGCATCGCCTGGCAGTTCGATGCAAAACAACAAGCCGCAGAACGCTTCGGCTTCGAAAGCTTGGGACATGTCTTCCGGATCGAGACGTACGATCGCACGTAAGGGCGAGTCACGGCCGCCGAGCGCGGCGCGTCTCTGACTCGAACCGGGGTAGTATTCGGGGCGCTGTTCCATCTCTTGAAAGACAGACTCGATTTCGCGCAAGAATCGATCTTTCAAGATCCATTGCTGCGGCAGAATCAAAACCTGCGCAGCGATGCAGTTGAAGCCCGCGTTGTGCGCTTTTTGTGTGGCGACGTTTTCTGCTTGAAAGCGCAGGTCGCGGGCGCTCCAATCTCCGGGCACGACAATCGTCGGCGTGACGCTGCCGAGCTCCGCGGTGACGCGCTTGCCGCCGGCGATGGCTTCTATGGCATGGTATGTAGCGATACTGCCGGTGACGTGTATCTCGTCGACTGTATCGCCGGCGCAAAGCTGGCCGCCGAGATCGGCGCCTCCGGAGACAAAGCGCACAAAGCCGTTCTCGACAAACGGCGCTAACGCGCTCTCCAAGACCGGACGCAAATATTCGTTCACGGGATTGAGTTTGACAACGCAAACGGCATTTTCGGCAAGCAGCTTGTAAAGGACGTCGAGCGCCGGAATACTCGAGATGTTGCCGGCGCCGAGAATCAGAGTCGTGTGCGCTTCATTTGTTGTGTCGAGAAAAGACAGCTTTGGCTCTTGCAGCCAGACCTCTGCGCGCACACCGGGTAAGAGAATGCGATCGTAGAGATCGGTTGGAAAGACGTTCACGGCATAGGCGCCGCCGGCAATTCGCACGCTTTGGTGATCTAGCGGAGGCGATCCGCGCGCGAGTTTTCGCAGCGTCCGGATGTAACGGTTGAGGGCATACAGCACCGCCCAGGGCCCCGAGATCCATTCCTCGCCCGCAAGATACGAGCCGGGCGCGAGGCCTTTGGCCTCGGCCGAAAGGCGGACCCACTCGGTCGCCGCCGCATGAGTGCACGCGCGCGTCCGTTGCAGCAGGGCGATCCGTTCGCCGGCGGTCAGGGCCGGCCAAATGCTCACGCGTCGACCGTTCCGCAAGCGTCTCCGCGCGCCCCGGTCGAATAAGCAGACTCATGCCGCGCAAGCGTAAACGCCGCCGCAAAGCCGCGCTCAAGCCGCGCCTCGGGCCGCCCGCCAATCTCCGCCCGGCGGGCGCTCACAAGACGAAGAAACGGTACAGCCGCAGACGCAATAAGGCGATCGTCGCCGCCGAAGTTGAGGCAGAGGAGTAGTAGGCGCATGGTACGGGTATATCAGCGTCGTTCGGAGGTACGGTCTTGAGGTATTTTCCCGCTGAACTCGCGATAACGCTGGACGACGGCCGCATCGTAACCGAGGGCTTTAACCAGGCCCAGATGGCGCAATTCACGCGCCACCGCATGCTCTCGCGCCTGCAAGACGGTCTGCCGCTCGTGCATTATGACGGGGAGCGCATCGAGATTCCGGCTGAACGCGTCGTATCGGTGGACGTCGTGCTGCGGGAGCTCGCTGCCGTTTAAGCGATCAGTTCGCGTTCGACCAGAATCGTGCGCGGATCGATCAAGTGCTTGTTCAGGCCAAGCTTTTCGGCGGGAACGCCGAG
>PLLF01000056.1 GCA_003140855.1 Vulcanimicrobiota bacterium | reverse complement strand
CGCGCGCCGCCGCTGGCCGTAAAGATAACGCACGGCAGCTGAAGCTCGCGCGCCCGTTCGAGCAGCATCGCGATCCGTTCGCCGACGACCGTTCCCATCGTTCCGCCGCGGAAATGAAAATCCATCACGCCGATGGCCGTCTCGAACCCGCCAATTTTTCCGGTACCGCAAATAACCGCTTCGCTTAATTGTGACTTCTCGCGATCGCCGGCGAGTTTCGCGGTGTATTTTTTCTTGTCGACCCATTCCAACGGATCGCCCGGCAAGACATCGCCGCCGATCTCTTTGAAATCGCCGTCGACGGTAATATTGATCCGATCGATCGCGCTCATGCGGAAATGGTGTCCGCAGCGCGGACATACCCACAGGTTGGCGGCCAGGTCGCGCCGGTAAAGAACTTCGGAGCACTTCGGACACTTGCTCCAGGTCGCAGCGTCCTCGGCCGGTTCTTCTTTCGCGCGGCGGCGCGACAACCAATCAGGCATCTACGAGTTCGAAAATATCCGGCCGGCGTAAAGCCTGCGCAGCTGTTTCAAGTAATTGAATATTTCTTTTTCGTTGAGTTTGGATTCGCCGGTGACGCGATCGGTAAAGACGTACGGAACCTCGAGCGCTTTGCCGTAGTGACCCTTGGCGATCACTTCCAAGCCGATCTTAAACCCGATCGGATCGAGCTCCACGCCTTCAATCGCAGCGCGGCGTACCAAGAAATATCCGCTGGTAATATCTTTGATGCGCGTCAACGGCTGCGCGATCGCGCACGCCACTTTTGAAATCACCACGCGTCTCCACGGCCAGTTCGTGATTCCGCCGCCGCGCACGTAGCGGCTTCCGACAGCCAAACCGTAACCGTCTTCGAGTGCACGCACCAACTTCGGCAATATCGTAATGTCGTGACTGAAGTCCGCGTCCATCGCGCCCAGCGCGACAGAATCGGGACGCGCCATGCGCCAACCTTCAATCACGCCGCTCGACAGCCCCATCTTGCCGGGACGGTGCAGACAACGAACGGGAAATTCACCGGCAAGGCGGTCGACGATTTGGCCGGTACCGTCGGGCGAATTGTCGTCGACGATGATGATTTCTCCATCGAGCGCATTTTGTTTGAAAACGTCGCCAAGCCCGCGAATCAGCCGTTCGATGCCGGCGGCTTCGTTGTAGGTCGGGATGACGATGGAGAACTTCAAACTGGCCATTCCGTTCCTCAAAGGATACGACGCGGGCATGGTCTGTCCCGGTCCAGGCTGTTTATGAGAGACGCTTGAGCAGCGGATTCTGCGGATCGTAGGCCGGCAAGACTTCATATATCTTGCGGGCACTGCGCAACATCACACCGTCATCGGTGATCGTTATCACCTCGTCGGCGTCGAGCAAAGTCTCTTCGTGCGTGTCGAGCCAGTACACGAGCAGGCACTCGGGAACTCGCGTTTCTCCGATTGCAAAAACGCCGCGCACTTCGCCCAGTTTGCCTTCGGTTGCGCTGAGCACGGGCGTTCCATGTGCGAGATTTTCGAGCAGTCTGGGCATGGCTATCTATACCCCGGCGACGTAATTCAGCAACGCGACGACGACCAATGCCGCGGTTTCTGTGCGCAAAATGCGCGTTCCTAGACCGATGACGTGCGCGCCGTGGCGCTGCGCCGCTTCAGCTTCCGCATGCGAAAAACCACCCTCGGGGCCGATGACGACGAAAATGCGCCGCGCGCTGTCTACCAGCTCCGGCAGCACCGTCTTTAACGGGACTTGTTCTGCGAGCTCCCAGGGAAAGAGCACGCAATCGTAATCCGAGAACGACTCGACGAGCTTTTGAAATTCCAGCGGTTCGGCAACTTCGGGAATCTTATCGCGGCCACACTGGGCAGCCGCCGTCTTGGCCAAACGCCGCCAGCGATCGATCTTCGAGCTCCCGGTATCGACAACGACCGAGCGTTCCGAATACAGCGGTACGATCGTGGCGGCGCCGAGCTCGGTGAGCTTTTCAACGACGAAATCCATCTTCTGCCCTTTGGGCACACCTTGCGCGACGGTGATCTCAAAGCGCTCCGGGGCGGAGGGGACGAACCGCTCACCCAAACGAGCGCGGACAGTCCGGTCAACAATTTCGAGCGTCGCTTCAAACCGCTGCGCGGTTGAGTCGACGATCTGAATGGTGTCGCCGCTTCGCTTGCGTAAGACGTCGACTATCTTGTGCGCGTCATCGCCCGCCAGCGTCAGCGTTTGGCCAGCGCCGTATACACCTTCGACGAAGAATCTCGCCGCAGCCATCGTTATTCGGGCCGGAATGCGTCTTTGACTTTGTCGAAGAACGACCGCTCTTGCACCCGATCGCCGCCAAGGCTAGCGTACTCCTCGAGCAGCTCGCGCTGACGGTGCGTTAACTTGCCCGGAATTTCCACGTGCACGGTTACAATATGATCGCCGCGCTGCGTGCCGCGCACGGTCGGCATGCCGTGGCCGCGCATTCTTATGCTCGTGCCTGACTGCGTGCCCGGGCCGATCGCAAGATCCAACGTGCCTTCGAGCGACGGCACCTGCACCGTTCCGCCAAGTGCAGCCTGCGGAAAGCTGAGCGGAATATCCACATATATGTCCTGGCCGCTGCGCTTGAAGAGCTTGTGCGGCTTAATCATAATGTAGACGTAGAGATCGCCTGCGCCGCCGCCGTGCGTGCCCGCCTCTCCGCCGCCGTTTATGCGAATGCGGCTGCCGTCGTCCAAACCGGCCGGCACCTTGACGCTGAGCGTCCGATCGACGTCGCGCCTTCCGCGCCCGCCGCAATCGGCGCACGGATGCTCCACGACGTTGCCCTCGCCGCCGCATTTGTTGCAGGCGGATTGCGTAACGAATTGTCCCAGCGGTGTTCGCCGGACCATCCGCATGACGCCCGTTCCCGCGCAGCGATCGCACGCCGTGATCAGCGTCCCCGGCGCCGCACCCGATCCGCGGCACGTTTCGCACGTGGCCAGATGCGCGAATTCAATTTGCCGCGTAACTCCCGAGAACGCTTCCTCCAGCGAGATCTCGAGATCGTGACGGAGATCGGCGCCGCGGGCGGGTCCGCTGCGTCGCATGGTTTGCTGCGCATCGCCGCGTTCGCCGAAAAACATGTCGAAGATATCGCCGAAGCCGCTCGTCCCGAAGCCTTGGCCGAATCCGAAATCGGCGAAACCATGGCCCGCGCTCGTGCCGTTTCCGATCGTTCCATTACGATCGTACTGGGCGCGCTTCTGCGGATCCGAAAGCACTTCGTAGGCTTGATTGATCTCTTTGAAGCGATGCTCCGCGCCGGACTTGTCGTCGGAGACGTCGGGGTGATGCTTCTGCGCGAGCTTTCTGTAAGCACGCTTGATGTCATCGGCCTTCGCTGCCCGGCTTACGCCGAGCACTTCGTAGAGGTCGCGCGCCATCGGCTACTTGATCTCAGCGTCGGAAAGACGCGAGGACAACGACTCCGCGGTACCGGAAGCCAGCGCCATCAAACGCGCATACTCCATGCGACGCGGGCCCAACACGGAGAGCATGCCGATCGCGCTCGCCCCGAACCGGTAGGGAACGGTCACGATGCTGAAATCGATCATCTCGTCGACACCGAGTTCGCGTCCGATTTTCACTTCTGGAGCTTCGGCGGTCATCGAGTCGGCGACCAGATCGTAGAGTGTCTTTTGTTCTTCGACGATGTTGAGAATGGATCGAAGTTTGCCGACGTCGTGAAACTCCGGCTGATCGAGCAGGTTTTGCGCGCCGGAGGTTGCTACGGCCGCCTGTTCGCCAGAGCGAGCGGTGCGCAGCGCACCGGTGACGACTTTCTTGAATTCATCGGGCAGCCCGAGCTCGCGTACCGCGGCGGCCACATCGCTTTCGCGGATGTCGCGAAGCATCTTGTTTCCGAGCCGCGAGTTGAGCGCGTTGGATAGCCGCGTCAGTTCGTCGGGCGTAGCATCGGCGGCAAGCTCGAAAAGGCTTTGCGACGCAACGCCCATTGACGTCACAACGATCGCCATCCCGGTTCGGGCGGAAAGCCAGATGAGTTGCAGATGTCGGAACGTTTGCGCGTCGTTCGAAGGCTTGGTCGCAAAAGCCAGATTCTTCGAAAGTTTTCCGAGCAGGCGCGTCGCGCCGTCGATGATCTCGTCCAACTCGCGGCTGGCGTCGCGTAGCTCGTCGCGAATGCGCCGGCGATCGTCGGGCCGCAAACTTTCGGGATGCATCAGTTGATCCACGAACGTGCGATAGCCCGCGTCGGACGGTATGCGCCCGGCCGACGTATGCGGCTGCACGAGGTACCCACTCGCTTCCAGGTCGGCCAGCTCGTTGCGCACGGTAGCGGAGCTGACGCCGAGCTGATACTTCTGCGTAAGCGTCTGAGACGCCACGGGCTCCGCCGTCGCGATATATTCGTAAACGACCGTGGCCAGGATGTACGCTTTGCGCTTGTCCAGGTCGCCGGGGTGGCCGGGATTCATGGGTCTATCTTAGCAATCGTTGGCTGGGAGTGCTAGCACCTGGACTGCCGAGCGCCTTGTCGACCGCCTCTTGCAACTCGTCCCACGAGAGGCCGCCGGCCGAAATGTACTCCACACGGCCGTCCGGCGCGAGCACGACCGTCCCCGGGATCGGAGGAAGGGCGTAGGCTGAAAACACGCTGCCGTCCGTGTCCTCGAGCAACGGCAGATCGAGCCGGTGCTGCCGCAGATACTCCCGGGCGATGCCGGCCGCTTCATTAGATACCGTCACGACGATCACGCGATCGCCGTAATCCCGCGTGAGGCGCTGGAAGTACGGCAGCTCGTCCGTACACGGCGGGCACCACGACGCCCAGAAGTTTATGACGACCGGTTTTCCGCGCAGATGGGAGAGCGCAACGGCGCCCGCTTTGGTTCGCAGCGTAAAATCCGGCGGCGGCGTGCCGACGCGCACCGTCGCAAGTCCGCCCGCCGCACTAGCCGCCAGCAGCAGCACGCCGAGGATTTGCACGTGCGCAGCTTCGGCAGGCATGGTTACAGACTCCCGGTAAAATCGCGGCATGAAGACCACGGAATCGATCGAGGCCCTCTCCCAAGAGAGCCGCCGCTTTCCGCCGCCGCCCGAATTCGCCGCGCAAGCCAACGCGCAGCCGGGCATTTATAAGGAAGCAGAACGCGACTACCTCGCATTCTGGGCATCGTGGGCGCGAAAGCTGGAGTGGTCGAAGCCGTTTACTAAGACGCTAGAATGGAACGAGCCGTTTGCGCGCTGGTTCGGCGACGGCGAGCTCAACGCGTCGGTCAATTGCCTCGACCGGCACGTGCGCGCCGGCAAGGGCGACAAGGTCGCGTATTACTACGAGGGCGAGCCCGGCGATCGCAGGACGATCAGCTACAAGCAGCTGCTCGAGGACGTATGCCGCTTCGCAAACGGCTTGCGCGAATTGGGCGTGAAGAAAGGCGATCGCGTCGCCATCTACATGCCGATGATTCCTGAACTGCCGGTCGCGATGCTGGCGTGCGCGCGCATCGGCGCGGCGCATTCGGTGATCTTCGGCGGCTTCTCGCCGGATTCGATCGTCGACCGCGTTAACGACGCGGAATGCGTCGCGTTAATCACCGCCGACCAGGGCTGGCGCCGCGGCAGTAAAGTTCCGCTAAAACATAATTGTGACACGGCGATGGCCGGCACGCCGTCGATCAAACACTGCATCGTCGCCAAACGAGTCGGCGATCCCGTTGACATGAAAGCCGGGCGCGACGTCTGGTGGGATGACGTCGTGAAGGATCAGCCCTCCGAATGTGCGCCCGAGGCGATGAACGCCGAGGATCTGCTCTATCTTCTGTACACTTCCGGCACCACGGCGAAACCCAAAGGCATCAAGCACACGACCGGCGGTTACCTGACGCACGTCACGATGACGCACAAATTAGTCTTCGACCTCAAAGAGAACAAAGACGTGTACTGGTGCGCCGCCGATATCGGCTGGGTTACGGGACATTCATACATCGTGTACGGCCCGCTCGCGAATCAAGCCACCAGCGTTATCTACGAAGGCACGCCGGATTTTCCGGGCAAGGACCGGCTGTGGGAGATCGTCGAGCGCTACAAAGTCAATATTCTCTACACCGCGCCCACGGCGATCCGTACGTTCATGAAATGGGGCGACGAATTTCCCGCCAAACACGACCTTTCGTCGCTGCGCCTGCTGGGCTCGGTCGGTGAGCCCATCAATCCGGAAGCATGGATGTGGTATCGCGAGCACATCGGCGGCAATCGCTGTCCGGTCGTCGATACCTGGTGGCAAACGGAAACGGGCGGCATCATGATCTCGCCGCTCCCCGGCGTCACGTCGACTCCGCCCGGCAGCGCGACATATCCGCTTCCCGGAATTGCGGCCGACATCGTCAACGACCAGGGCGAATCCGTGCCGCTCGGCGGCGGTGGATACGCGGTGCTGACGCGTCCGTGGCCCGGCATGCTGCGCGGCATCTGGGGAGACGACGAACGGTACAAACAAACGTATTGGTCGAGGTTTCCGCACAAGTACTTAGCCGGTGATGGCGCGCGCCGCGATCTCGACGGAAACTTCTGGTTCATGGGGCGGATTGACGACGTGATGAACGTCAGCGGCCACCGCATCTCGACGACCGAAATCGAGAGCGCGTTTGTCGAGCATCCGAAGGTGGCCGAAACTGCCGTCTGCGGTAAACTCGACGACGTTACCGGCCAGGCAATCTATGCTTTCGTTTCGCTGCGCGGTGGCGAAATCGGCAGCACCGAACTGGCCGACGAACTGCGCGAGTATGTCGGAAGCAAACTCGGCAAGTTCACGCGCCCCAAGTACATTACGTTCACGCAAGAATTGCCGAAGACACGCAGCGGTAAGATCATGCGCCGCCTCCTGCGCGATGTGGCCGAAGGCCGGACGCTCGGCGACACGACGACGCTGGCGGACGCGACGATCGTGAAGGACCTACAGGATCGCGCAAAGTCGGAAGCAAGCTCCGGCGACGAATAAAGAGCCGTCCCACCATGGCAAATATTGAATCGCTCTTCGCAAGAGAGAAATGGGTGGAAGCACGCCGCTTAATCCAGCAGGGGCTGAAGCGTGAGCCGAAGAGTCACTGGTTATTGACGAGGCTCGCCACAACGTACTACGAGGAACGAAGGTACGCTAAAGCTCTCGACACTTCGAAGAGAGCGCTTCGACTGGCAGGTGACTGTCCTCTGGTGCTTTGGGACTATGCGGGCGCGCTAGCCGCGCTCGGGCGAAACGACAAGGCTTTACGCATCTATGACCAGCTGCTGCATCGCGGGGTGCGTGACATTGCGACTGGCAATTGTGGCGAGGGTCGCGCATGGGCGCGCGGACTCATTGCAGACGTCCACTACCAGTCGGCCTTGTGCTACCGGAAGTTGGGCCAGACCAAGAAGGCTCGATCGTCAATCCGAAAACATTTATTAGCGCGGGGCCCTGGAAGCAGATCGATTTACTCGGTCGTTGATGCACGGCGCTTGGCCGAAGATCTCGGTGTTAAGGTGCGCCCTGCAGCACCAGTGCGCCGCTAGTCATTGCCCATCCGCAGTTTCAGCTAGTCGGAGCCCTTCGGTGCTGGTAAGCCCTTCAGGATGTCGCGAACGCTCTGAGACGGATAGCCAACCTTTTCGTTTAGGCTGTCGTACCACGCCAGCATCACGAGATCGCGCATTTCATCAGCGCCGCGGGCAAGTTGCGTCGCCGTGAACGTTACGGCTTCCGGCGTGCCCCGCGCAAATCCGCCGGCTTTCTCGATCACATACAGCGGCCGGACGGCCTGCAGCGATCCGTTAATGTAGTCGGCAACGTTGGCCATCGTTTGATCTTGCGTCATTAACGCAGCTGGCGCCGTCACGGTGGATGGTTTCATGAGCTGGCGAACTTGGCCGGCCGTAACGTGGCGGTTGACAAACGTGCTTTCGAAAAATGAGTGCGTTTGATAGGACTCCGTGAAACCGTCGGGGTTTGGGTACTTTCCCCAACCGTTGAAGTGAATCGTGACGTGCAGCGGCTGGCATGCGTCCTCGACGAAATGCCCCCAGACGCCGACATCGCGCAGGATCAACTCTTGGTCGATGGCTCGGTTCGTTGCCGCTTCCGCGCGGGCGCTTGCTGGAGAAGCATGCGTTGCGCGGTAATTATCGACGCGCCAATACGCGAAATCATCGCGTAGCTGCTGCCAGCCTTCGACAATCGCGTACGGAGAGTACCCTTGCCGGTACTGGTCGGTGTTTGCGGCCCGCAACGCCGTGTCGTAAGCTTCGCGGCTCTCAGGCATTTTTTGAAGCGAAACGACGCCGGCGATCATGCCGTTGTCGTCCAAGTCAACATAATGGCCGGGATCGTTTTCAGCGTCCCACGCCGTCCCTGAACCTTTTAAGCGATCCATTTCCGGTCCCAGATACATGATCTTGTACTGAGCCGGCACGGTGCGCATGAACGCAGGCAAGGTTGACGGAAACGACGAGCCCGCGAGCTGCCCGATGATTTCATGGCCTTTCGAGCCCCACGCAAACGCGGGCGCGGGCAATACGAACATTGCGGCAATAAGAAGACTTGCGATCCGTTTCATGCGCTGAAAAACTCCTTTAGCTCGTCGAGATGCGTTATACGCGTGGCCGGCGGAAGCGCCTGCAGAATGAGCGAGCCGTAGCGCGATGAGGCGGCGCGCCCGTCGAGCAGCGCGACCATCCCGCGATCGCTCTTGCTGCGCACAAGCCGCCCGAAACCTTGTTTCAGCCGCACGATCGCCGACGGAATCATGTAGTGATCGAAGCCGCTCAAACCGCGCGCTTCCAAAGCTTCGATACGCGCCTGCACGAGCGGATCGGCGGGCGAAGGAAATGGAAGGCGATCGATGATGACGCAAGAGAGCTGCTCGCCGACGACGTCTATCCCTTCCCAAAACGTACCGGTCGCAAAGAGCACCGCGTTGGGCGTCTTGCGAAACCATTCGAGCAGATGCGTGCGCGGCAGCTCGCCTTGCAAGCGAACCGGAAAAGCGATGCGTTCCCTCACGAGCGCGTAGACTTCGCGCAAACGCGCGTGTGACGTGAAGAGCACGAACGCCCGCCCGTGACTGCGATCCAAACACTCCTCTATGAGCGGCGCCGCCAGCTTTGCAAAGTGCGGCGTCTTTGGATTCAGCTCCGGCGGCGCGACGTAGAGGCGCGCCTGCGACGGATAGTCGAAAGGCGAGGGCGCGACCAGCTCCTGCGCTTCGCTAATACCGAGCGAACGTTTGAGGAACTCGAACGCCCCTTCTTCCGATCGGTTGTCGGCGATCGTGGCGCTTGTCAGAACGACGCTTTGCGTCCGGTCGAAGAGCATGCCGCGCAGATACTCCGAAACGTCGTAGGGCGCGCTGTTGAGCTGATACGAACTATCCGCGTCGGCGCGCTCAACCCACGCGATCGCCGTATCGCTCGGCGCTTGCGCGCGCTCGATGGTCGCCTGGTGCGCCAAAATCGCGCGCATCGCCAAGTCGCGGCGGCGCTCGGCTTCCGCATCGTTCTGCGGCTTTCGTTTGAGCGCATCATGCCAGTTCGCGTACAGCCAGTTCTCGAGCGCATAGAGCGAATCGCGCAGCGTCTCGAGCGCCGGCCACGCCGATTCATTCGCATGTAATGGATAGCGGTCGCCGGGGACGCGGGCGAGGGCGGATTCGAATCCGCGCAACCCGCGGTCGAACTCTGCGTCAAAGTGACCGGGAACGGTGTAAGAACGGTGCAGCTTGCGCAACATGCGGCCGATAGTGCCGCGCGAAAGCGTGGCAGTCAACGCCGCGGTCGCCCAGCGCTCGCACTGGTGCGCCTCGTCGAGGACGACGAAATCGTATGGCGGTAAGAGTCCGCCGCCCATTGCGAGATCCAGAAAAAAGAGCGCGTGGTTGACGATCACGATGTCGGCGAATTTTGCTTCATCGCGTTTCTTGAAGAAAAAACATTCCCGAAAGTGTTCGCAGTATTCGCCGCCGCAATCGTCGGCGTCGGCATCGAGCTGCTCCCACTCGTCGCCCGGAGGCAGAAACGGTAATTCGGAACGGTCGCCGGTCTGCGTGCGCGTGCCCCACTCCCACATCTGCTGCATCGTCCGCGACGGCGCCAATAAACGGTCGGCGCGCATGTTCTCGAGCTTCTGCTTGCAGAGATAGTGGTTGCGCCCTTTGAGCAGCGTTACGCGCGCGGGAATATCCAAGGCGCGCGTTACCAGCGGAATGTCTTTATTGTAGAGCTGCTCTTGCAGCGCGATCGTGCCGGTCGAAATGACGATCTTCTTTCCACTGCGCAACGCCGGCACCAGGTACGCAAGCGACTTGCCGACGCCCGTTCCGGCTTCGACGATCGTGTGCATGCCTTCCAGAAAACCGCGTTCGATAAGCTGTGCCATCTGCAACTGCCCGGGACGCGCTTCAAAACCAGCGAGCGATTTTTCGATCGGCCCGCCGGGCGCGAACACCTCGTCGATCGCGGTCACGATTCGAGTTGCGACTCGTACACTGCGCCGGTGCTAGGATCGTAGACCCGCGTGCGCACCGGTTTCGGCGGCCAGAAGATCAGCAACGTCAGGGCAAACCCGGTGATCAGGCCGCCGATGTGCGCCTGCCAAGAAATTCCGGGGAACGAAAATGAGAAAATAAGATTGAGAATGAGGATGCCGATATTCGACCGTACGAGCTCGCCGCCGCGCTCGCCGAGTTTGAGTCCAATGGCAAAGAGCGCGCCGAACAGTCCGAAAATCGCGCCGCTCGCTCCCAGTGTCAGCGTGTCGGCCGGCGCAGAGTATGTCACGGCCAGGCCGGCGCCAATCAACGACGCCATGTATACGAGCAGCATGCGCGGCGATCCAAGTACGACTTCGATGAAGCGGCCAAGCCAAAACAACGAGAGCATATTGACGCCGATGTGCACGAGGCCGCCATGAAGGAAGCCGCTCGAGACAATGCGCCACCATTGGTGATCCTGAAGCACCGCCGCCGGCAGCAACGCCCCATGTTCGTACAGCGACTGATTCGAACGCAATGCGCCGGTCAATACTTCCCATACGTATGCGATTACGTTGAGGGCAATGAGAAGCCGAGTAATCAATCGGCGACCATCACCATGCGCGCGAGTTCGAGCGAGATCGCGTGGCGGCGCTTCTCCACTTCAACCGTCATCGGTCCACCCAGCGGAGCTTTTTCGTGGACGGTAACGTGCGCGCCGGGCCGCAAGCCGACGTCGCCGAGGTATCGCAAAATCTCCGGAACCTCTTCGGTTACGCCCTGAACGACGGCGTCGCTGCCGACCTCGATTTGCGCCAGCGGAATGCCGGCGCGGTGCGGTTCGCTCAAATCTTTGGGCGGAATCGGTAAACCGTGCGGACACTCTTTCGGATCGCCGAGAATATCGATCAGCCGCGCTTCCATCTTTTCGGAGATCGCGTGTTCCAGCATACACGCTTCGGATTGCACTTCGTCCCACGGCATTCCTAAAACGTTTGTCAACAAGCATTCGGCCAAGCGATGGCGCCGCACGACGCGCACTGAGACTTCCAACCCTTTTTGCGTCAGCTTCACTTCGCCGCGCGCGACATATTCGAGATAGCCTTCGGACGCGAGTTTTTTGAGCATGCCGGAGACCGACGCGGGGGCAACGCCTAATTCTGAGGCAAGGCCCGAGGTCGTAACGCCCGGCCCTTCCCGTTCAAGCCGGTAGACGGCTTCGAGATATTCCTCGGTGGACTCGGCGAAATGGCTGTGCCCCGACATATCCGAGCCTTTCGACGCCGGGCTTACCCTTCCAGGCTGAAAGCCTCCAGCCGCTTGCGCAGCCGCGCTTTGGTTTCTGCCGGCGCGAAGCTGGCCTCGATCGCGTTGCGCGTGAAGCGCACGAGCGCATCGTCACCCGCCATTTCCGCGGCATAAACGAGTTCGTCGGTGAGCGTCGTTTTGAAAATGGCCGGATCGTCTGCATCGATCGTCACGGTGCAGCCCGCTGCATCCAGGTCGACCAGCGGATGCGGCGCCTCTCCTAATGCAACTCCCGTCAAAAAATTCGACGTCGGGCAAACCTCGAGCGGGATCTTCCTATCCACGAGCAGCCGGACGACACTTGGATCTTCCAACGCGCGAATACCGTGGCCGATTCGTTCGGCGCGCAGAATTTCGACGGCTGCGCGGACGCTCGCCGCGCCGGCGCTTTCGCCCGCGTGCGCAACGCAATGCAGTCCGTTCTCTCGCGCAAATGCAAAACAGTCCTTAAAAATCTCGGCTGGATAATGCGCTTCATCGCCGCCCAGCCCCACGCCGATAACACCGAGGTCTTTCATCTCTACGGCCAGCTTCGCGGTACGCATGGCGCTCTCCACGCCGAAATTTCGCGTGAGATCGGCGATCAGCGCGACCTCGATCCCGTGCGCGCGCCGAGTCGCTTCACACGCTTCGCGAATTGCGGTCATGCACGCACGCACGTCGATGGTCTTGTGAAAGAACAGCCACACCGATGGCGAGACAAAAAGCTCAGCATACACAACATTTTGGGCGACGGCGTCCTCGAGATATTCGGACGCGAGCAATCTATAATCGTCGGGTTCGGCCAGCGAGCGGCTGACGGCCGCAAATGCGAGCAGAAAACCCTCGAAATCGTGAAAAGCATATGGGTCGCTTGCGTCTGCAGGGGGCTCATCCTCAGGGAACGGCCCGGCCTCGTGCGGACGATAGCTCAGCGCAACCCCGTGCTTGCGCGCGAGGTTTACGAATGAGGTCGCCCGCAAAGTGCCCTCGAGATGGCAGTGTAACTGTACTTTGGGCATCGCGCGCAGGAGTTCAGCCGTCAACATACCGTATAAGAGTCTTCCGCCGCGGGGTGGAGCAGTCCGGTAGCTCGTCGGGCTCATAACNNGTTCAAATCTCGCCCCCGCAACCTGAATAGGTCCGTTTATTCAACAATAAACGGACCTATTGTTTTACCTTTCCGGTCAAAATGGTCCGGATATTGCCTGCGGCGCTCTTCATTATATATAGCGCACTTTCACGCGCTCAAAAATCTTCGGCAGATTCGTCCTCGTATGCCCCAGCCGGAATAGAATTCACCGCCGAGTCATAGATTTTCGATTTCGGCTTCCATTTGCCGGCTCGCCGGCGCCGGCGGCGGTCCCATTGGCGCGGAATCGGGGAGACCCGCTGGCGCTCTGCGGCCCGTCGACTTCGTGCGGGCGAACTTGCGA
>PLLF01000018.1 GCA_003140855.1 Vulcanimicrobiota bacterium | reverse complement strand
GCGAACAACTCGGCGGCTGGGTGAGCGAGGGCATACCGCGCGTAAAAATGAAAATCGGCCGCGACCCGGCGGCCGACATCAAGCGGGTCGGGGCGGCGCGCCGTGCGATCGGTGAGAATGCGGAACTCTTCGTTGACGCCAACGGCGCGTACGGCGCCCAACAAGCGGTTGCGCAAGCGCAGCGGTTTGCGCAGGAACGGGTCACGTGGTTCGAGGAGCCGGTCTTTCGCGAGGATTATGCGGGTACGCGATTCGTCCGGGATCATGCGCCCCCGGGCATGGACATTTCCGATGGCGAGTACGGATATGGGTTGTATGACTTTGCCCGCATGATCGATGCCGAAATGCTCGATGTATTGCAGGCCGACGCGACGCGCTGCGGTGGTTTCTCCGGGCTGCTGGCCGTGGACGGCCTGTGCCAAACGACAATGACGCCGCTTTCCACGCACTGCGCGCCTCACTTGCATCTGCATGCAGCTATGGCGTGTAAACAGCTGCGTCACATCGAGTACTTTTTTGACCACGTTCGCATCGAGCGCATGTTGTTCGACGGCGCTGCAGGCGCACAGAACGGCGAGATGGCTCCCGATTCTACGCGTCCCGGGATTGGTTTGGAACTGCGGCGAGTAGATGCAGAACGCTACGCTATCTGAGGATTTTCGTCGCAACGGCGCACATCCGCGGCCAACACGCCGGCCGGGATCGGTCAACCAGGCCGAGGTCGACGCAGTAGGACTTGAGGCCGAACTGCGCCGCACCGTCCGCGGTGAGGTCCGTTTTGACGATGGAACGCGCGCCATGTATGCGACGGACGCTTCGAATTACCGGCAGGTGCCGATCGGGCTGGTGATCCCCAACGACGCGCAGGACGTGGAACGAGCGATCGCCGCTTGCCGTAAGTTTGGCGCGCCCATCTACTCTCGCGGCGGCGGCACGAGTCTTGCCGGCGAAGCCTGTAATGCCGCCGTGGTCATGGACTTCAGCAAGCACATGAACCGCATCGTCGATATCGACTGGGTCGGAAGGCGCGCGCGGGTTCAACCGGGCTGTGTGAACGATGACCTGCGCGACAAGGCCGAGGAACGCAACCTCACGTTTGGGCCCGATCCGGCCACGCACAACCGCAACACATTCGGCGGAATGATCGGCAACAACTCATGCGGCATGCACGCACAAATGGCCGGTAAGACGGAAGAAAACGTCGAGGAGCTCGATATCGTCACGTACGACGGACTGCGAATTCGCGTCGGTCGCACGTCGCAAGAGGAGCTCGAGCGTATCATCGCCGCCGGCGGCCGCCGAGGCGAGATCTACTCGCAGCTGCGGGCGCTGCGCGATAAATACGCCGATCGGATCCGCGCGCGCTTTCCGAAAATCCCGCGACGTGTTTCGGGTTTTCCGCTCAACGAACTCCTGCCCGAGAACGGATTTAACGTGGCGCGAGCGCTGGTAGGCACCGAGAGCACGTGCGTTACCGTGGTTGAGGCCACCGTTCGACTGGTGCCGAGCCCGCCGCATCGCGTGCTGTTGATGTTGGGGTTTCCCGATCTGGCAACCGCCGGTGACCACGTTCCCTTTTGCGATGAGTACGGGCCCATCGCGCTCGAGGGTATGGCCGACTCGATGTTCCATTACATGGAACTTAAAGGAAAGGCCGATACGGGCCGTTCGATGTTTCCGGACGGCAAAGGATGGCTGATTTGTGAATTCGGGGGCGATACGCCCGAAGAAGCGGCCGCTCGCGCGCGCAAATTAATGGATGCGCTCAAAACCAAAGAACATCCGCCGAGCGTAAAGCTCATCGAAGACCACGAACAGCAAGAGCAATTGTGGACCTTTCGCGACGATGCGCTCGGATCGACCTCGAAGATACCGAACCAGCCCGATTATTATCCGGGCTGGGAAGATTCGGCGGTCGACCCCAAACGTTTGGGTGACTACTTACGAAAATTCCAAGCGATGCTGGATGAGTACGGCTATAAAGGCTCGATTTATGGCCACTTCGGCCAAGCATGCGTGCATGTAAGCATCAATTTCGATTTGTTCACGGCAGCCGGGATTGCAAAATATCGCGAGTTCGTGACCAAGATGGCGCACATATGCGTCGAGCATGGCGGGTCGCTCTCCGGCGAACATGGTGATGGCCAGGCGCGCGGCGAGTTGCTGCCGATCATGTACGGGGACGAACTCGTGCAAGCGTTCTGGGAATTCAAGTCGATATGGGATCCGCAGCACAAGATGAATCCCGGCAAGGTCGTGCGCCCGTATAAACTCGACCAGAATTTGCGTTGGGGGACCGATTACCAGCCATGGGAACCAAAAACGCATTTTACATTCGAAGACGACCACGGAAGCTTTGCGTTCGCCGCCAACCGCTGCGTGGGGACGGGGAAATGCCGTAAACACGATGCCGGAACGATGTGCCCCAGCTACATGGCAACCAAAGAAGAGGCGTACTCGACGCGCGGGCGTGCGCGGCTGCTCTTTGAGATGCTCGAAGGCAATCCGATGGAGAACGGCTGGCAGAACGAAGCCGTCAAAGATGCACTCGACCTCTGCTTGTCGTGCAAAGGCTGCAAGGGCGAATGCCCGGTGAACGTCGACATGGCAACGTATAAGGCGGAGTTTCTCTCGCATTACTACGAACACAAACGCCGTCCGATCGCGGCGTACGCATTCGGCTTGATGTACTGGTGGGCGCGCCTGGCTTCGCTCGCCCCGGGTCTCGCGAACATGCTCACGCAGACGCCGGGTTTGCGTGAGGTGGCCAAGGCCGTTGCTTCCGTTGCGCAGCACCGCCGGATTCCGCTCTTTGCGCCGCAGACGTTTCGCGCGTGGTTCGCTGCGAGGGAACCTGCCGCGCTAGCGGCTCCCAGGGGTGACGTGATCCTTTGGCCGGACACCTGGAACAATCACTTTCACCCGGCGACGGCTCAAGCGGCAGTGGAAGTTCTCGAAGATGCGGGCTTTCGCGTCACCATTCCCGCCGTACAACTCTGCTGCGGACGGCCTCTCTACGATTTCGGCATGCTCGATCTGGCCAAGACGATGCTGCGCGAAGTGCTCGAGGCATTGCGCCCGCAGATTCGCGAGGGTGTGTGCGTCGTCGGGCTCGAGCCCAGTTGCGTCTCCGTGTTCCGGGACGAAATGGTCAATCTGCTCGGCCCCGATGAAGACGCGAAGCGGTTAAAAGAGCAGACGTACTTGCTCACCGAGTTTCTTTCAAAGGAAGCTCCCGATTACGCTCCGCCGAAGCTGCGCCGCAAAGCGCTGGTGCAAGAGCATTGCCATCAGAAGGCTATTCTCGACACCTCCGGCCAGAAGAAACTCTTCGACGCGATCGGGCTCGACTACGAGATTCCGGATACCGGCTGCTGTGGGATGGCCGGTCCGTTCGGTTTTGATGCGGCGCACTACGATGTGTCGATAACCATCGGCGAGCGCGTTCTACTGCCGAAGGTGCGCGAGGCGGGCAAACAAACGATCGTCGTTGCCAACGGATTTAGTTGCCGCGAGCAAATCTCCCAGACGACGGATCGACAGGCGCTGCATCCGGCGCAAGTCCTCAAGATGGCAATCGACGATCGCGGCAAAACGAGCAATGATGCCTTCCCGGAGCTGCGCTATATGCCGGACGTTCGCGCTGAGTCGCACAAGGCCGGAGTGCGCGGAGCGATCGGGATGGCAATTCTTGCAGCTGTGGCATCCACTCTGCTCGTTTGGCGGAGACGGAGGTAGGAGTGTCCTCCGAGGATATGCATGCGTCTAGCAGATAGGGTCGCGATCGTTACCGGCGGTGATAGCGGCATTGGAAAAGCCATCGTGCTCGGGTTTGCGCGGGAAGGCAGTGCGGTCATGATCGACTACTTCGGCGATGCGGCGCCGGCAAACGCGCTGGTCGAACAGATTGAGAACTTCGGCGGCAAGGCCGCCGCGTTCCCCGCCGACGTCTCCAAGCCGGATGAGGTTGACGATTTGATCGCGCACACGATCAAGCACTTCGGCGGCGTCGACATTCTGGTCAACAATGCCGGGGAAGGGGTCTTCCGGAAGGTGGCCCAGATGACGCCGGAGGAGTGGCATCGGAATATCGACCTCAATCTGAACGGGCCGTTCTATTGTTCCAGGGAGGCGCTGGAACGCTTCGCGAAGCGCGGCGGCGGCTTCATCGTCAATATTTCCAGCCTCGCCGGGAAGAACGCCTTCAGCGGCGGCGCGGGCTACAACGCGTCGAAATTCGGACTCAACGGTTTCAGCGAAGCCATGATGTTGGACCACCGTTACGACAACGTTCGGGTCAGCTACATCATGCCGGGAAGCGTGGACACGGAGTTCCAAGGCGACCCCGCCAAGCGCGGCGGCGACACAAGCTGGATGATCGCGCCGGAAGACGTGGCGGAGACGGTCGCCCTGGTGCTGGGCATGCCCGCGCGCACCATGGTCAGCAGGGTTGAGATGCGGCCCTCGCGGCCGAAGAGGTGAACAAGCGCGTCCCGATGAGTCGGGGGTGCCCTCTGGGCCCGGCAGACT
>PLLF01000085.1 GCA_003140855.1 Vulcanimicrobiota bacterium | reverse complement strand
CCCGGCAATCGCCACCGCTGTGGCCTCGCTGATACGCTGCTCGATTGCTACCTCCATGGGGAGAAAATGAGTGGGTAACCCGGCATGACCGAGCATCCAAGTCGGTGCAATGCTCGCGATCTTGGAATATGGCGTCTCTAGTGATTGTATTTGGCTTGAGAGCAGTCGGTCGGAGGCGCCGATGACGCCGTCGATTTTGTCTCCTCGATGTTGGAGCGACATGATCACGACGGTCATGCCGATTCCTTCCTCGAAATCGTAAGCCGTGTACGGCGGTTTGAGATTTGCATGCTGTAGTCCTCGAAAGCGGCGCAGTAAATCGAGATTCCATTGATCAAGCAGGTAGCTGGTTTGCAACGCTCGATTAAATCGCCCGTCCTGAAGGAACTGAAACGCTGCAATGGCCACGCCCACAACTAAAAACATTGTGAAGACCGCCAGAGCGGCAGTTGCCAGTGCTGTGACAGCGGTTGTCCAATCGCCCAAGGCGACAATATACACGACCTTCGGGCTTGGACTAACGAGCGGATGCAACTATAGGGACCCCTTGTACGGTGATAACGTTGGCCAACATTTGATTCCTAAGGTCTAGGGTAATTCGGAGTACTTGAGGCCCTTACTCGACAATCTCAAGCAGACCGCGTTCGAAGGTACTGTAAGACCCTAGTGTTGAGTCGCGTCTTTTAAGATTCTGCAAGAACTGTGCGGCAATCTGATCATGCTTACTGTCAAGGCCCTTGTATCGCGCGGAACGAGATAATTTTTAGGATCGAATCTAAGATCATCATGCAGGCCGGAAACTGCGGACGGGGACCAAGGCGGAAAGAAGTCTTGCCGGCGTCGTCGTGCGCGAGCGTCAAAACGTACATCGCAAGAAGACCAGCCGCAGGGTCAGGCGACGCTCGACTCGGCGCCGCTAATTGAAAACGGGGCGTCGCGCGATCCGCTCGCCCCCTTTCCAACTTAATCCGAAACCCGTTTAAGGCTCCTCTGCCGTTACCTCTCCGCCTTTAACGGATTGGTCACGCTGCACGCGTTCGGGTTTTTCGAAGTCGTGCAATGAGGCCGTCTCATGGTCGTGAGCCACTGCTTGCGGGCGCTCAAAATCGGAGATGTCCGGCTCGACCGCGGCAAGGGGCGACGAGTCGGGCTTGTCGCCATCGCTAATCATTGTCGTCCTTATCGCCGCCTTTATTGCCGCTCTTATCGTCGCCCTTGTCGTCTTTGTCGGGCGTCCAGCTCTCGGTCAATTGGTCACGGCCAACCGAGCCCGGTTTTTGAAAGTCGTCCTGGTCCCCGTCTTTGTCACTCATGCTAATCTCCCTAACGTCAGAGACTTCATTTGGGTGGCCCGGACACCTGCCCGGTGGCGAGCAAGATGAGAAAATTCGCTAGAAGCGCGGACGCGCCCACCACGATAAGCAAAGTGGCAGCAAAAATGAAGCGACCCTTTCGTCGCAAGATCGGGGTGAGGCCGAACGTGATTTCCTGCCATGCTTCGATTAGCCTAAGCGCAATACGCGCTCTGAATGCAGGGTCCTTAAGTATCGGGACCGAGTTGAATTCGGTGATGGCGAGGACATCAGTTTCGACGGGCCTTAGAGAAAGCAACAGCAATACTAGACTCGTGAAAAAGCAGGCCGCCGAAAGCACCAATAGCGGCGTCAGTGAAAAATGAATGCCGCCGTTGAATCCCGCAAAGAGTGCATACAGACTCGCGCCGCCACCGATCAGTGCCACGAGCTTCTGCGCCTTCTCATCAAGATTCGTAAAGGCGTCGTGTTTGCGGTTATAGAGATCAACGGCGATAGCCAACAAGAACTCACCCGTTTCAGGTGCAGTGATCTTGCCACCCTCATTAAGAAGCGACGTATAAACGGCTTGTCGCTTATCTGGCGAGGCTGCTTCTTGGATTTTACCAATTCCTACGAACGGCAAGTAGCGCCAGGCGACCAGAGCGCCGAGAATAACGACTGCTGCCGTTATGATCCATTCAATGATTGAAAAAAGAGGCATGCTACTGATAAAGTCCCTCATGAAGCACATCTAAAAGGGCGCGCGCCTCCATCCGTTAGTGGCCGCTGCTTCTCAACTCGGACTTGGACCACCATTATTTGATGCTAATGCCGCCAGACTAATTGCTTTTTCTCGCTCCATCTGCTCCGAATATTGCTTAAAACGTTCGTCGAATCGGTTGTGCGCTGCAGCAATCACGATTCTTGGCGCTTCTATCTGCAATTCTGCAAAGAGCACATCCAATACGTCGCAAATAGGCTTGATGATGTTGCTGAACTGTATCTCCGCCCGCTCCCCATCCAGTGGAAGGTTGGTTGGAATGGAGCGCCTGGACTCGGATTCTCCGATCGTCTGATAATAATGCAGAGACTGAGTCGACTGCGAAATAAGTGACTGAACCAGGCGAGCCGAATGGTCGGAGGGTAAAACGGCCAGCACCGCAGGCACACGAGCACGCTCTTTGACGATGGCAAATGCCTCGTGCACGCGGGCCATATCGCCGAACCCGTTCATTCGAATCGACGCGATCTCCGAGGAAAACGCTTCCAGAGCGTTATAGAACTCGCGCCGGATTCCGACTCGTTCTTCCTCGGCCCGACGCTGAGAGGCGGCATCTTCTCGCCGGTCTTGGTGCCGGCGACTTAGCCATATGGCAACCCAGCCCCCAACGGCCACCAACAGCGTAGGAACTGCGACGACGAGATCGTGTTCAGTTTGCGTAGTCATCGTGATCGAAGTATATCAGAACGGCACCGGTCGGCGCAGAAAAGCACCCTTGCATCTAACCCGAGAATAAATCAGTACGTTACGCAGGAGCGACCGCCGTGACCAGGCGGCTGCCGTGCCGCAGGCCGAACAGGCCGACGTAGCGCGAAGCGAACCTAACTTTTATTAGAGTTGAATTCGATTTCCGATGCCTTGAATTCGCGGATAAGCCGCATCTTCCAGTCCGAATCAGGACGATACGGAATCGTCACAACACCAGCGTAGTCACTTGGATACTCCGTCGGTTCTTTAACCGTCTCGTCTGTAATGACTGCGACATTCTCTCGACCTAATTTGCCGATAAAGAAGCCCAGCTCAAGAACGACGTTCTGTCGCGGTCGGCGCTTCTCGCTACCGGTGGGCGCCGAAACGAGACGACCCACGTCGTCCGGCGAGAACAGCACGACCGCGTACGGAACATTGGCGTTGCGCTCGAATTTCTCGATGACCGTACGGCCGCGGTTCGGCTCGTCCATGAGGACCACCGGCTCTATTTCGATGCGGCGTACGAAGGCTTCCACTTCACGGAGCATCGCGTGATCTTGACCATGCACGATGAAGATCGTGCCTTTGTCCAGATCCAGCTGCTTTTTCGAGGCCGAAGATTTCGCGAACCGCATTGCATGCTTGATGCTGTCGATCAGCGCCACCATTTCAGCACGCCCCTGCGGCCATGTTCTGGGCGTGTCATCGTAGTCATCAATGTAGACGCTGGGATAGAAGGTGTTCTGCGCGCTATAGATCCGTTTGACGTAACGTTCGGCATCGTCGTTCGGAAGCGCATGGCGCACGACGTTCTCCAATTCGTGGGACAGCTGCTTCAACCGCGCATCGTCATGCACCACCACTTGCTCAAAGGCGTCGCTCAGGCGCGCGAATTCCTCGTCATACATCGCGAGAAGCATTCGTGTGCCGGCTGGCCCAATCCTAACTGCGGCAATGATGGTGCGCGACTGAGAGCGAAGCGCCGAGCGTGGAGGCTAGCAGCCGTCATCTCCGCCGGATTTCCCAGATGCCGCCGTACTTCGGCCGGCTCCTAAGAACACACGTCTTGACATTGCTCTGCGCTCATCGCCAAAGCACGCTAGATGATTTACGCGTCTCCCTTGGCTCTCATGACTTCCGCCCCGCCCTGTCTTACTTGATTCGATCGGGCATTGTGTGCACAGCAAATAAGCGGGGCGTATATGCCCTTAACCCGGCTCCCCCGTCATTCAGAGGGTTGGTCGTTAGTCGTCTTGACCCTTACAAGCGCTTCGCGAAAGGTTGCCAATAGCAATTTGATCTGAATCCAGAACCGCTTCCCTAGCTTCGCCTTTATCGTCAAAATAGAGCAGGGTCGTCTTCCCGTGCCCCTCAAAACGGCTCTTGGCTCGGCGCACGACGGTGAACAGCCCACCGATAGCAGCTTCGCCGATGCGCTCCATGACCGTTGGATTGTAGGCCTTAATGACGATTGGCGCCGAGGAGCTGAAGCCTCTGAGCCCCGTTTCGGCAGCGTCCAAAACCATCCGCCAATAAGGCATCGTCTCTTCAAGAGCGCCCAGGACAGCTCGGACATACGGCGTCAGCGGATGCTCCTCGTTGAAACTGAACGCGATCGCCCGTCTCTTCGTGGTTATTGTTATTTAGAGAGATTTTCACATGTTATCGCTTGCGAAGCGAGCGAACATGCGGACGAAATCTGGGGTATGTCCGCGAGCATTTCGCCGGCACCGGGTCAAGATGCTTAGTGCCGCTTAACGCAGCTGCAACAACCGAAAAGGCAGCGTCATGCCGTGGTATGTACCGACGCCAACAATGATGCCGCTGCGATTAATTGCATAGGCGCACTGCAGGTACCAGCCCGACCGCCGATCGATCAGCGCGTTGAGGTTTTCGATCTTTTTGTTGATCCAGCGTACGGCATGATGGGCCGCGCACCCGACGATGACGCCGCGATCGTTCACGCCGTAGGCGTAGCTGCTGTCGCTGATCGAGCTACCGATGTCGGTCATGCGACCGCCGTACCACATCCACGCATGGCTCGGGCCGCTCACGCGCGTCCACTTTGGCCCAGACTGCGTGCCGGAGTAACCAACGACGGTACCGTCCTCGGCGATTGCCGTCGCATACGTGTCCGGATATCCCGGTAGCGCGCCAAGGTCGCGCATGTGCTGCGTTTCGGCGCTGAACGTAGCAAGGAATGCGTGAATGGCGTACGCATTTGTGTTCGGACAGTACATCGGCTGCAGCGGCCCATTAAAGCCGATGCGTTGTTCGCCGCACTGCACTTGGCCGACCGACCCTACGTCAATCGTCGTGCCGCCTACGACGCGGCCTTCATTGTCGATGGCGCTCGCACGCGTTCCGTTCCACTCAGGGCGGTGCGAGAGCGGTCGCACTTCGATCTGCATGCCATTCGCATATCGCACAAAGCCGCGGTATCCGTCGATGCCAACGAGCGTGCCCGCATCGTTCATACCATCGATCTCGTACTCGCACTGGCCGTTCTGCCGCAGCAGTCGCGTCCTGGTATCGTACAGGGCCGCCGTCATGAACTGCAGCCCGCTCATGACACACGCAAAGTATCCGCCGTCGCTGCCCGCGGCCACGCCCAAACGGTTGATGGCCTTGGCTTTTGCTTGGTACGCGTCGCCGAGATAGAAGTACTTGATCGGACTGAACGTGCGCAGCCGGCCGTTTTGCCATACGAAGGCCTTGCCGTCGAGATTCCCCGCGACGTCCCCTTCCGCGTTCACCGCGAGCGCTTCGCCATCGCCTTCGGTAGCGATGGCCTGTACGCGATAGACCGGCTCCGCGGCTCGCACGGCTTGCACCACGAAGATCAAGGCAATTGCAAGTAGAGCAGCGGTTGCGCGCATACAAAGACCTCCTAACCACAATAACGCGAACTACGATTGCATGTGACGAGTCCCACTACTCGCGTTTCGGCAACAGCTCGGCGACCTGGGGAAATGACGCCACGCGCCAGTTCGATGCCGAGAATCACCTCACGCACGAATCGTACACGGGCGACCCTAGCGAAAGCTCTCCCATAAGCTACGGCGCGGCCACCGAGGCCCTTTCTTGCTCTTCACGGATTCAGAGGCTCGAGGATGAGTTGGCCGTGCGGGTAGTTGAAAACTAAGTTGAAGCGGTGCAGGAAGGCGATGCCGACCAACAGATCCGTGCCGGTGAGCGCGCTGGTTTCGCAAGCCAGCTCGCCTACATACGTGATGGGACCGATCTGGAGCGTGCCTAGAGAACCGCAAGACGTGATTTCGGGGCCGGCAACGCCTTCGATTCTTCCAATCACTCGCACTACCGCAAGATGATACTTGCCGACAAGCTCTCTGCTGTAGCCGATGCCGAGCGCATCGCCGGTGTCGAGTATGGCATTGACGCTGATCGAGCCGTCAAGCGTCATCGGCACCATGGGATGACTACTGCTCAGGTCGACGTTGAGACCAATGCCACGCTCGCCGGATAGGTTGGCCGTCGACGGACCGAGGATGGTCATCGTGCTGGCACCGATGTTGACTTTGACTATTGCGCCGCCCATCAGGTCATAACCAAGGAGACCGTCGACGCGCTGGCCGTTGTATGCGCCGCCCAGGACCCCACGGTAATCGTTCCCCATAGGAGCGGAAATTGCCGTAACGTTCGAGAGCGTATTGCCGCCGACGACGACGGAATCGAGGATGTCAACTTCGGCGGAAGTCGTTCCGCCGATTCCGCTCATCAGCGTGCTCGCGGCCCGACGGACGTGCGCGCGTGCGGCGAAGTCGTTCATGAGGACAATGCCGTCTGCGCCGGTGTCGAGCAAGAAAGTCCCATACACTCCGTTGATGGTGGCGGGGACTAAGATAAAATCTCCCCTGGCATCGATCGGGAACGGGTTGGGATTTGCGAAGATCCACGTCGCGGTCTGCGCCGGCGGGTGGAGTTCCACATCACTAATCGGCACGTTGGCCTGAAAGGTGCTGTAGATCTGCGTATAATGCGAGCCGTGAGAGCGGTAACTCGCGATCACACGCTTGCCGGGGAGGGGCGCGGCGTACGAGACGATGTCGATCGTTTCCTCATAGCTGCCTCCGGGATCGATAACCGCTCGGACATAAGCGCCTGTCTTGGGATCGATCGCCAAGTCGATCGGAAACCCTGCGCCGGGTGAGACGCGAACGACGGGATAGCTCGTCCCGTCGATTTGCACCGGCGTTTCAAGCGTTCCGGTTAGCTGTGCGGTCGCCTCGTTGTTAAGGAACTGGATCGACACCAAGTATTTTTGTTCGTCGCCGATTACCGGATGCGTGAAGCCGTTATCATTGGACTGCCAGAACACATGGCCCGTGAAACCGTCGTCGGTCCTGCGGCCGCTGTCGGGGTCGACCTGTGTGTCACGGAAGACCACGCCCCGTACCAGCGTCGAGATCGGACTTGGAGGCCGCGGCGTGGCTCCCCCTGTGGGCGAGGTGTTTACGACGTTCCCCGTCTCTCTGAGTGAGGTGAAGGTGCCGTCGCCGAACTGCCAGCCCACGTAGGAATGGTGCAGGGCAAGCAGCGACGCGGCGTCGGTCGACTGAGCCGATGCCACCGACGGGAAGAGCAGCGACGAAGCGGCGGCGATGATCGCTACGAACATGGCGAGCTTCGAGCAGTTGGGCCGCATCTTTTGCTCCTCCGATGCGGTGCGTTTCTTTTGCGAGAGGTTGGCTCCCTGGAGCGCTGTTCCTTAGACGCGCACGCGTTAATCAGCCGGCCCGCCATCTGGGTTCGCCTCGAAACCGTGTCACATTTTGTCACGGACGGGTCGGGAGCGGCCGGGTTTGGGCGGGAACGCCTAACAGCCGAAGCGGGCGAAATCCCTTATTTTACGGACTATTCGGTAGCGGACGGGACTGGCCGGGACCGCCAATCGCGGGTTCGAATCCCGTTGGGGCTACGAAATTCGTCCTTATTTTACAGGGGTTTTCACGACAGCTGTTCCTCCGTGTAACATTCGTGTAACGGAGACAGGGAATCCGATCAGCCGACAAGCCGCTCGAAGGCGGCCACGGCACCGGCGTCTCTGTCTTTATAGACATGCAAATAGCGCTCGACTGTGATACCAATGCTCGCATGACCGAAGCGCTGACTTACCATTTTAATGGGAACGCGGGCTTGAGTGCATGGCTTGCGTGAGTGTCCCGTAAGCCGTGCAGCGTAATAGGCGTTACTCCGGGCTCGCTTGATGCAATCCAGGACGGCTCGACCGAAACTCCACGGGTCAACTGGCGAACCGTCCGCGTGAGCGAAAACTAGGTCTCCGTCGTTGTAGTCGGGTCCGATCGCGAGACCTTCTTCGGCCCGACGCATGGTGTTTCCGCAGAATTGAGCAGAGCGTCTCTGACATGGAAATAGTTCTACCGCGGTCGTTCTTCGGCGACTTGAACTCCTTTCGATGGGTAATGGACCTTGCGACGGTGACGGACTCGCCTCGAAGTGACTGTCGCCCCAACGAAGAGTCAACACTTCACCCCGCCGCGCGCCGGTGTACGCGGCAAACGCGACCGCGGGATAGAACCGGGGCTGAGGACTGAGATATCCGCGTTTTTTTTTAACGTTTGGTCGGATTCTTGGCCTCATGAAGAAACGTTCGAAGTTCCATCTCGGTCAGCGCAATAGGTTTCGGTCTTATGGCTTTTGGAAGGTCATCGCCGCTGATAAATGCTGCGACATTCCACGTTAGCAGTTCGCCACGAACACGCCAGTTCAGAATGTTCCGAAGTAATTCATGGTCGTGACGAACTGTCCGGGGGAGACGCCGAACGTCCGTCACGGCCTCTCTCCTGCCACACCGCCCGGATCCGTTAGGGAACTATTAGTGAGAGGCTGTCGTCTGCTGCTGCATCGAATCGGTCACGAGATTGAACGATATCTGCTGCTCGAGCCGGTTATATGTCTGCGCGCCTTCCTGCCGCGTCACGGTATCTTCTGTGTCACTGATGGGAACGCCGAGATTTTGATTGTAGACGACCTTTCCTTGGGTCGACGAGAGTGAGCCCTGCGGACCCTTCGCCCGCATCTGACGTGTGAGCGAAATCTGCAGAATGCCGCCTTTGTTAGCATCGATGGTGTAATCGCTGGTCTCATCCAAATCAGGCGAGGTCGTGCCGTAAGTCCAATGGTTGTGAGCGTCGATCTGCGCGGTATTGACGAAGTTCTTGCCGAGCAGCCGCAGCAGAGTGTACTCTTCTTCGTTGATTTTCTTGCCGGTCTCACAGATGAATTGCCCGTTGCCATAGGTCACGCACATCGCCGGTTCGGCGGTACGCGTGTTGCGAGCGTTCTCCGAGATCCGCACGACCAAACCCGTGTCCGGCTGCACGGAGAGCACGTCGACGACGATCTGACCGCGATCGCCGTTGCTGCCCGTCGAGTTCGTCGTCGTATCATAACTCTGCTGCGAGAGCGTACTGGTCAGCGACACATCAAAATCGTAAACCAAGTGCCGAATAGCCTTCGGCTCATCGGCGCGGGCCAGGCTCGCCGCGGCGACGATTCCGGCGAGAGTCAAAGAAGAAAAAAGACGGAAATTCATCCTTTCTAAAGTTCGGAAATGGCTATAACTGGCCTCCTCGCCTTTACCGAAACTAGAGCGAATTCATGGCAGTATTAAGGAGCATGCTGAACATGGTCTTCTCCCAGGACCTTGGCTCAGGCATAAATTGAGAATTTCGGCGAAATCATCCCCTCGATCCGATGGAGATTTCGCATGAGAAAGTCCCGATTCACCGACGAACAGATCGCTCGTGTCACATTTTGTCACGGACGGGTCGGGAGCGGCCGGGTTTGGGCGGGAACGCCTAACAGCCGAAGCGGGCGAAATCCCTTATTTTACGGACTATCCGGTAGCGGACGGGACTGGCCGGGACCGCCAACCGCGGGTTCGAATCCCGTTGGGGCTACCAACAAGAGCTCGATTTCATCGGGCTCTTTCCTTTATATGGGAAGTAATCGGCCCGCCATTCGAGCACTCCGATAAGGTAGGAGAGGGATCGGTTTCATCGTTAAAAGTCGCGCGCAACTTAAGATGGGAGGTGATGGATCATGGGACGACCCGAGCCAGAGTGCGGCAGGACCTTGATTTGTTTATCACCTCTCCCCTCGGCGAAGCCCATGGGATAATACACAAGGATTCGAAACGTCCGGTCCGTTTTCCGACCATTCAAACTCGCGGACTCATCGCACGATATATGGCAAGCGCGCAAAACGTCCGGTCGCCCGGTGCGCGATGCTGCCGATGCGCAATGTGCCCATGCGCAATGCGTGATGCGCCGATGCGCAACCGTCCGGTCGCCGATGCGCAATGCGATCGAGCGCGGCGCCAATGAGAAAAAACAGCGAGCCATTAGCGATCAATCCGACTCCCTCCCACAATCGCCCTACTGACTGCCAATCTCCAGCCTCCACCCGCCCGTCTTGAAGCAGACGAATCGTGATGCCGAACGTCAGGACTGCGAAAATCCCGGACCAATGCTCCGTGAGCGCCAGCGCCTATCTGAAACTTGCAAACAATACCGTTATCGGTGTGGTCGCGGAGACGCTCGCAGAGTTGCTCGCGGTGTGCGACCGCGCCGGAGTCGATCGCCCGACCGCGGTGAAGTCGATTAGCGGGGCGTTCGGAAGAGTTGCGAATTCGAAGACCCAACAGCTGCTGGATCGCGACTCCGGCCCGCGCTTTTCACTGAACGCGCTGCTCAAGGATCTGCAGCTCGCACGCCAAGCCGCGCAAGCTGTGCGTGTCCCTACGCCGATTTTGGAGTGCGTACTGCCAAAGGTGCAGCGCGCCGCCGCGAGCGGTTTGGGCGATCGCGACTATATCGCGCTAGCGCTCTAGCGCGTTATCCTGGAGCCGGTGAGGCAGATGCGGATGGCGACGGAAGTGGTGCGCCGCCGCATAGCGTGCGCATCGATTGCTGCGCCCCCTGATCCGTGTAGCTCGACGGATGCAGATACGAAAGGATGAACGTACCGTCCATGCCTTGCGCGGCCGCCAAGCTGTATGTCATTCCGAATCCGGGCGGAACGGTGAATTGCGCGCTGACCAGCAAGCCGGGCGTTCCGCAGAACTTCAGCCGCTGCACCGTCGCATGGTACTTCACTTGATGCTGTGAGCCGGATGTCGAGGACGGCGCCATGTCGGCTGCCGACATGAGATTGGGAACCCCGCGAGCCTGTAGCATTGTCATCACTTGCAGCGGCGCGTTACCCAGCCAGATGCCGGCGAGTTCGAAGTCCAAGCCCTTCTGCACCGCATTCCATCCGGGCGGCGGACTCATGTCGGGCAAACCGCCGTTGGGCAGCGGACACGCCGATCGCAGCGCGGATTCGATGGCGGGATCGGGCGCGGACGTCGCGCGCACATAGATCGTCGCGTAGGTCAAACCGCGCTGCGAGAGCGTCGTGGTTTCAATAGTTGCCGGTTTGGAGCCGCCCAGACGCACGGTCGAAACACTCGCCGTTGCGCCGCAAATTTTTACCGAAGCCGTCGTCGTATTGAGCTTCGTCTTGGAGTGCGCGAGCGCGCTTCGGAGTTGCACGAGTAAGGCGGCGACGATCCCCGACGGAATCGGCAACACCGTTTGCCCGAAAAGTCCGTTGCGAGTTTTGCCGAGCTTCGGTCCTTGCCAGACGTTCTTGATCTCGGTCAACGTAAATCCGCGCGGCAATTGCACCCAATCCGCGGGCGGAGTGAATGTCGCAAGTGACGCTACGGGCGCCGGGACGGGCGATGGCACGGGCATTGTTTGCGCAGACGACGGCAGCGCGTTGGCTAAGATAAACGCGCCGACCAACAGTGCGTATAAGCTCTTCATGCGTTCCCCACTTCGGCAAAAGCTTTTAAGGCGCGATCCATTTCGTCCTTGGTAAGCTTGGCACTGATTTGCACGCGGATGCGGGCTGTGCCTTCGGGCACGACCGGGAAGCCGAAGCCCGTCACGAAGACGCCCTTCTTCAAGAGCCGGTCGCTCATGGCAATCGCGGACGCCGTTTCACCCACGATGATCGGCACGATCGCGCTCTCCCCTTCGAGCGGTTTAAAGCCGAGGTCCAGAAGACGTTCGCGAAAGTAGCGCGTGTTGTCGCGCAAACGGCCGACGAGTTCGGGATGGTTTTCCACGTAATCGATGGCGGCCAGCGAGCTGCACGCCACCGTCGCGGGCAGCGCATTTGAAAACAGCTGCGGCCGCGATCGTTGAATGAGCGTATCGATCAGCGCGCCGCTGCCGGCCACGAACCCGCCCGCTGCGCCGCCTAATGCCTTACCAAGCGTTCCCGTAATAATATCGACCTGGCCGTCGAGTCCGAAGTGCTCGATCGTGCCGCGCCCGGTTTTTCCCATGACGCCGGTTCCGTGCGAATCGTCCACAACGGTAACCGCATCATATTTCTTTGCCAGCTCGATGATCTGCGGAAGTTTCGCGAGGCTGCCTTCCATCGAAAACACGCCGTCGGTAACGATCAGCACGGGCGCCGAACCTTGCACCGCTTTCAGCTTCTCTTCGAGATCTTTCATGTCACCGTGTTTGTAACGTTCGCGGCGCGCCTTGGTCGCCAGCCGGCAGCCGTCGATGATCGAAGCGTGGTTCAACTCATCGGAAAGAATCGCCGAGCCGGCATCGCAGATCGTCGGAAACAGGCCGGTGTTTGCGTTCCAGCACGAGACGTACGTGAGCGATGCTTCGGTATGCAGAAATTCTGCGATCCGGTTCTCGAGCGTCCGGTGAATATCGAACGTTCCGCAGATGAAGCGCACCGAGGCCGTGCCCGCGCCGTATTGGTCTAATCCGTGCTTGCCCGCCTCGATCACCGACGGTTCGTCCGAAAGCCCCAGATAATTATTGCTCGAAAGGACGATGACGTCACCGGCTTCTTCCATGTGAACTTCGGGCGCCATCGGCGTGGTTATGTGGCGCAGTTTCTTGTAGGTGCCGGCCGCTTTCAGCTTCTCGATTTCGCTTTGCAAGCTCCGTTCAAAAACCGTGTTCACGATATTCCTTTCAAATCGAGGACGATCTTGGCGGCCTCGCCGCTGCGCATCAGATCGAATCCGCGCTCAAATTCTTCAAAGGGAAGCACGTGCGTGATAATCGGTTTCAGATCCACGCGGCCGCTGCGAACCAGCGCTTCGGTTTGATACCAGGTCTCGAACATGCGCCGCCCGTTGATGCCGAGCAGCGTCAAGCCCTTGAAGATCACGCGGTCGGCGAGATCGATCGTAATGTTTTCCGATGGAATACCAAGCAACGCCACGCGCCCGCCTTTGCGGACCGCGCGCAACCCCATGTCGAGCGCTTGCGGATTGCCCGACATCTCCAGCAGCACGTCGGCGCCGTCGCCGCGCGTTCGCGCCACGATCTTCTCGACGATCTGCGGATCGTTCGCGAGAAACGTCTCGTCGGCGCCTAATTTCTTTGCAAGCTCGAGCTTCGCCGGGTTGACGTCGACCGCGTACACCGCCGAAGCGCCCGCCGCGCGTGCGACGGAAATCGCCATGAGCCCGATCGAGCCGACACCCGTTATGAGGACCGACTTGACGCTGACGCCGGCGGCCATGACCGTGTGCACCGCATTTCCGAGCGGATCGAAAACAGCGGCAAACTCATCGGGGATCGCCGGATCGAGTTTCCACACGTTGTATTCGGGCATCGCGATGTATTCGGCGAAGGCGCCGTCGCGATCGACGCCGATGATTTTCAAGTTTTCGCATAAATGCGCTTGACCCGTCCGGCAGAGAAAACACGTGCCGTCGGCGATATGTCCCTCGCCCGAAACGCGGTCGCCGGTCGAAACCATGCGCACGGCCTCGCCTACGGCCGCAACGCGTCCCATGAATTCGTGCCCCATAACCAACGGCGGTTTTATCCGGCTCTGCGCCCACTTGTCCCAGGAATAAATGTGCAGGTCGCTGCCGCAGATTCCGGCTTTTTCGACTCGGATGAGAACGTCCGTCGGGCCCAGGTTCGGGACCGGAACATCGCAAAATTCGAACCCGGCCTTTGGCGCCGTTTTACAGAGCGCGCGCATGCAGGCCGGTCTATTCGCGACCGGCCTTAGGCGGTCATGCGCGCGTGAGCGTCAGCGATTCGTCTCCTTGACTTTCATGTGGCTCATGGGAATGTAGCCGAGCTTCTCGAGCAGTAACGTATTCGATGCGATATAGGTGATGAAATTCGCGACGTCGGGCGAGGGTTTACCCTTCGTGAAGATATGCTCGTACGACCAGATGGGATACTTTCCGGTTACGATCGACGCTTCCACCGGCGCAACGCCGTTGATTCTCACAACGGTTAGCGGTTTATCGCGCGTGTACGCGAGAGCTACGTAGGAGATCGAACCAGGCGTGGCGACCACGGTGGCGACAACGGTTCCGGAACTGTCTACGGTCAGGCCTGCCTCATTGATTTTCGAAACGCCCATCATTGTCGCATTGAAGACGGCGCGGGTTCCGGATGTGCGCGGCCGGTTGATGACCACGATCCCCTGATCGGCGCCTCCGACATTTTTCCAATTCGTAATTCGTCCCGCAAAGATTCCGCGGACTTGGCTCGCGGTGAAATTGGTCACGTGCGCCGACGGGTTCACGATGACGGCAAAACCGACGACGGCGACTTTATGATCGAGCAGGCCCGAGTTTCCGGGCGCGATCACATCGGAGTCACCTAACTCTGCAGCACCTGAACGGGCTTGCGCGATACCAACGTATGATCCACCGCCGGAGACTGAGATATTGATTCCCTGATGCGCTTGAGAATACTCGGTTGCAGCCTGTTTGACTAACGGGAGCAAGGCGGTTG
>PLLF01000040.1 GCA_003140855.1 Vulcanimicrobiota bacterium | reverse complement strand
GCCGACGATGACCACATCAGCTGTACGTCGTCTTTTTGACCGTCGCGACGCGGCAGACCGAAGTGGAAGTTCCCGACTAATTCGCGATCGCCCAGACTCGTGTCGGCCCAGGTGCCGGTCATCTGCGGGAGGCAGCCTTGCGCCGGTACCGCGGGATCGAGAACGCCGTTTGCCGGGCAGATGTTGAACACGCCCAGGCCGATCGCCGTGAACTCGGTCGTGTAACCGTAGCTGGCGTATTGCGAGCCCGGGCCCAGAAGGCTTGCACCGTTGTTGTTGTCGATTTGGCGGAAGGCTTGGTTGTATCCGCTCACGCCGAAGTAATAGCTGAAGTTACGGTCCGGCGATGCGCCGCCCACTTCGGCACGCGCCGAGTGGTAGAACGCGCCGAGCGCAGCCAGGCCGCCCGAAAGCGTACCGTACCCGGGATACGTACCAGTCTTGATGACTTGGTTAATGAAGCCCGAGGTTCCGGAAGACGAGATGCTGGACGGACCGCCGCCCGTGTACACCTGCAGCTCTTGCAAGCCCAGGTTGGACGCCGTCGAGCCCGTGTAGTTGTCGAACGCACGGTTGATCGGGATACCGTCGTACTCGAAGCCCGTGAACCACGGATTGTTGCCGCGAACGACAACGGCCTGGTTCCAGCCCGCACCGCCGGTTCCGACCACCAGGCCGGGGACCGATGCGATCGCGGAGTACGCGTTATCGAGGTTTCCGCCGCCGCCCAGTGCCGCAGTCTTTTGCATCTGCGTCGGGTCGACGTTGTAGATGTCGCCGCCGACGCTCGTCTTGACCAGGCCGGAAGCGGCTTGCGAAACCACATTGGCGATCGTCTTCAGGGCCTTCGGCATCGTAATCACTACCGATTGGACCTGGTCGGCGAACACCGTAATGCCCGCGATGGAGGTGGCTTGATAATTGGCAGCCGACGAACTCAATGAGTACGTGTCGGGCCGCAGAGTTAGGAACGAGAAGTGCCCTGAAGCGTCCGTAGATGTCGACGTTTGCTCCGAGAGCGAGAGCACGGTTACCTTAGCACCAGCAACCGGAACCCCATTCGCATCGCGAACATAACCCGTAAGGCTACCCGTCGTGCCGGCCAGTGCCCATGTTCCCTGGGACAGCATTGTCACGAGTAGCAGAATGGCTACGAACGCATGCCTGAGTCGGAATTTTGGCATGGTTCCTCCTATATTATTATAGAGGCCTAGATGTCCGTACGGGCATAGAAACTTATAGTCGCGTGCCCGTGCGGCTACGTGAGGCTTCTTCTCATAAATCCTTAATCCTCTGAGAGCTTTCTGAGAGGAACTATCCCCGCCAGGAGGCCGGCCCCTAAACGGTTGCCGGCATCCGTTGGGCCAAGAGCCCCGGTATCGCCGACGGCCTGTCCGCGACGGGGACCCCGGCGGCCTCGAAGGCTGATATTTTGCTCTGAGCCGTACCGAAGGTCCCCGAGATGATGGCCCCGGCGTGGCCAAGCGACTTGCCGGGCGGGGCGTTGCGCCCGCCGATGAAGGCTACGATGGGCATCGCGGGCAGGTGCTCTTTAATGAAGGCGGCCGCGTCTTCTTCATCGGAGCCGCCGATCTCGCCGCAGAGCACCAGCGCCTCGGTCTGGCGGTCGTTGGCGAACTCGCGCAGGCAATCCACGAACGTCGTCCCGATGATGGGGTCGCCGCCGATCCCCACGCAGGTCGATTGCCCGAAGCCGGTGCGCGTCAGCAAGTCGACGACTTCGTACGTGAGCGTGCCCGAGCGCGAGACCAGTCCGACGTTGCCTTCCTTAAAGACGTGTCCGGGCATGATCCCGATCAAAGACTTTCCGGGCGAGATGAGCCCGGGACAGTTCGGCCCGATGATGCGCATCCCGGGCGTCGTCGCTACGACGCGCAGCACGTCGTGCACCGGAATGCCCTCGGTAATGCACACCGCAAAGGTTATGCCGGCATCGTAGGCTTCAAAAAGCGCATCCGCGGCAAACGGGGGCGGCACGAAGATGCACGTGTGCGTCGCGCCGGTTGCGTCAACTGCGTCGTGCACGGTGTCGAACACCGGCAAACCGTGCTCGCTTTTCTGTCCGCCTTTGCCCGGAGTCACCCCGCCCAGAATATTCGTGCCGTACTCGAGCATGCGCGACGTGTGGTAGGAGCCTTCGCTTCCGGTGATCCCTTGCACGATCACTTTAGTGTTCTTGTCGATGAAGATGCTCATAATGCGGCAAGAATACTCATGATGTGGCGGCGCTATTAGTGTCATGGTGAGCTTGTCGAACCATGCCCGAGCAGCGAGCGAATGCGAGCGTTGTCGAGGGCCGCATGTTACGCGCTGACTAGCTCCACAGCTCTTACTGCGCCTTCGTCCATCGTTTCGACGGGTGTCATTTTTGCATCGGCTAGTATCTTCCGGCCGAGCTCTTCATTGGTTCCCGTCAGGCGTATGACCAGTGGAACTTTGCGTGACTTCGTCGTGTTGAGCGCTTCCACGATGCCCTTGGCGACTTCGTCGCAGCGCGTGATGCCGCCGAAAATATTGATGAACATGACTTTGGCGCCCGTGTGGTTGACGACCAATTCGTAACAGTTGCGGACCCGCTCGGCATTCGCGCCGCCGCCGACATCGAGAAAGTTCGCAAAATTGCCGCCCGCGTTCTTGACCGCATCCATCGTCGCCATCGCCAAGCCGGCGCCGTTGGCAATCGTGCCGACGTTGCCGTCGAAGCGCCGGAAGTTTCGCGTTCCCAAGCCCGCTTGCGCCGCCAGCTTTTCATCTTCATCCAGCGGCAGCGTCTCTTCCCATTTCTTGAATTCCGGATTCTTATACAGCGCGTCGTCGTCGAGCTCGACCTTTGCATCCGACGCGAAGACTCGACCATCGGTCGTCAGTACGAGCGGATTGATTTCGATCAACTTTGCGCCGTAACGAAAAAACAGATCGTACACTCCGCCGACGATCGCGGGGAATGCTTTACGATACCCCGGATCGAGCCCGGCTTTGAAGGCCAGCTCGCGGCCGATGAACGGCGAGTAGCCGATCGCGGTGTTGACGAAAAATTTTGCGATCGAGCCCGGATGCTTCTCGGCTACTTCTTCGATGTCCATGCCGCCGAAGGGGCTAACCATGATCACGGGACTTTTCGTGGTGCGATCGATCGCGATCGCGAGGTATGCCTCTTTGACGATCGGCAGTTTCTCTTCGACGAGTACGGAATTCACCGGTTCGCCCTTGGGGTTTTGGCGATTGGGCGGCATCGGCGTGGCCATAATCTCTTGCGCAACGGCCCGCGTTTCGTCCGCGCTTTTTGCGAATTTCACCTTGCCGGCTTTGCCGCGCCCGCCCATGAGGACTTGCGCCTTAATGACCCATTCGCCGGAGTTGGCCGAGACGAAATTTCCGGCGTCTTCCGGTGACGCGGCATGCTGCCCGCGCGGAACCGGGATCCCGGCTCGGCGGAAGAGCTCTTTGCCCTGGTGCTCCATCAGATTCACGGCCGCTCCAGGTTCGCGAAGGGTCGGAACGAGCCTGTCGAAAGACCCCTGTTGTCTGCCTTTTAGCCTTTCTTCATGACTACGTTTCGATAATGGAATGGAATGGCCGAAAACCCTAACGCGTATCGCTGTTTGGTAGTTCTCCCTACCTAATAACGAACGAGATAACATAGCGCAGCTCGTACAGAGCGTACTGTCGGTGGACGATCGGCTCGACGTCTTGGTCGTTGATGATTCCTCGCCGGACCTGACCGCGGTTGCGGTCCGCGAGATTGAATGCTGCACGCCGCGCGTGCGGCTGATCCAGCGCGCGAGAAAAATGGGCCTGGGTTCAGCCTACGTTCTCGGTTTTGAGACGGCGCTACGGGAGGGCTTCGGAACCGTATGCACGATGGATGCGGATCTTTCGCACGATCCGAATTACTTGGTTGACATGCTGAAGCTGCAAGGCGATTACGACGTGGTCATTTGCGAGGCGCGCGGAACGTCACGATCTTCTCTTCGGCCCCGGCGGACGAGTACTTTAGTTTGAGCTAGCTTGCTCTAATTAAGACTGCGTCGCCCTGACCGCCGCCGCTGCAAATGGCTGCGACACCGTAGCCGCCGCCGCGCTTGCGCAGCTGGTTGATGACGGTCCCGATAAGCCGCGCGCCGGATGCGCCGATCGGATGGCCCATGGCCACCGCGCCGCCGAAGCGGTTGATTTTCTCTGGATCGATTCCCAAGCGTTTTGCCGAGGTTAACGCGACGGCGGAAAAGGCTTCGTTGATCTCCCACACGTCGATCTGTTCTTTACGCAGGCCGGCCTTTGCGAGCAGTTTCTGCGCGGCCATCGCCGGCGTCAACGCGATGTACGGAGAATCCCACGCGACGGTCGTATGATCGAGAATCGTCGCGAGTGCTTCGTGTCCGTGTGAGCGCGCGTATTCGGCGCTTGCAAGAATAAGTGCGGCGGCGCCGTCGTTTATCCCCGGCGCATTGCCGGCGGTGATCGTTCCGTCTTTGTCGATCGGCCGGAGTTTGGCCATGCTTTCCAAACTCGCATCCGCGCGCACGGATTCGTCGCGGTCGAGCGTCGTGCTCGGAACGTCTCCGGTGATGAACGGCGCCCACTCGCCGTAGTTGAGCGTAAACTCTTTCGAAGGCTGGTGATCCCAAACCGCGTCGGCGCCGCCGTTCGACGAGCCCGCCGCGACGGGCACGCGCGCGCGCGCCGGTTCGGGAAGTTTGTCCACCACGATCTTGCCTTTGGCTTTGGTGGCAACGCGCAGCGGCACGATCTCATCGGCAAGCTCGCCATTGTTTTGCGCTTGGGTCGCGCGCCAGTGGCTTTCGTACGCGAAACGATCTTGCTCCTCGCGCGAAACGCCGAGTTCGTTCGCGACCTTCGCGCCTTGGGCCGCCATCGTCATCGGAAAGTAGTAGTCCCACAGGCCGTCGTGGATCATCGCGTCGATCAGCCGTCCGTCGCCGAAACGGTAGCCGCTGCGCGCTTCCTTTAAAAGGTAGGGCGCGTTCGACATCGATTCCATGCCGCCGGCGCCCACCAGCGCGTTGCTCTCTTCGTTGATAAGGCGCGCGGCGTTGACGACCGCGAGCAATCCCGAGGCGCAAACTTTATTGACGGTTTCAGCGGTTACGGTTTTAGCCAAACCGCTTTTGAAGACGACTTGCCGCGCGGGATTCTGCCCGGCGCCGGCCTGCAGCACGTGCCCGAACACGAGATGTTCGATTTCGGCTGGGTCTACGCCGGAGCGTTCGATCGCCGCCACGAGCGCGGCCGCGCCGAGCGTGGTGGCCTCAAGGGAAGCAAGCGAACCGCTCAACCGGCCGAACGGCGTGCGCGCCAGGCCGAGGACGACAGCTTTGGAGTTCATGCTTACCCGATTCGCGCCGCCTCCGAACCCGTCCCGCGCGGCTGCGTGCAGACGACGCGCTCGTCGGGTGCGCAGTTTTCACATTCGAATTGCAGCGTGACGTGCGTAATGTCGAAGCGCGCGCGCAGCATTGCATCGATCTCGCGCGCGATTGCGGTGGCTTCGCTGACGCGGCGATCGTCCACCAGAACATGCGCCGATAGGGCTCGGTCGCCGGTGCCGATCGTCCACACGTGCAAGTCGTGAATAGCGACGATTCCCGCAAGCGGCGCGAGCGCCGCTCGCACGTCATCCAGACTCATGCCGCGGGGCGTCGCTTCGAGCAACACGTCGGTCGCGTCGCGCAGGACGCGCAGCACGCCGGTGACGATAATTGCGGCGACAAACAGCGAAAGCGCCGGATCGATCCACGACGCGCCCGTCGCCGCGATCGCCGCGCCGCCGACGATCACCGCAAATGCGCCAAGCGCGTCGCCACCCACGTGGAAGATCGCGGCCTGAACGTTGAGGTTCGTCGTGCGATCGCGCATGAGCAGCAGCGCTACGCAAGCATTGACCACGAGCCCGAAACCGGCGACGGCGCTCATCAGCGTGCCTTGCGGATGGTACGCAACGAAGAATCGCGCAATGGCTTCATACACGATGAAAATTGTGGCGCCCAGCAAGAGCGTGCCGTTTGCGAGCGCACCCAAAATCTCGAGCCGTCCGTAGCCGAACGTCTTGCGCAAGTTTGCCGGCCGTTGCGCGCCGGCCAGCGCGACCAGCGCAATCCCCAGGGCAAAAACATCCATGCATACGTGCACCGCGTCGGCGAGCAGCGCGAGGCTGCCCGCGCGCAGCCCGCCCCAAAATTCCACCGCGGCGACGATCGCGACGAGAACCAGCGCGAGGGAGAGCCGCGAGCGCGGCATGATTACACCAGGAGAGCTTTCACCGCGAGCGCGGCGAGCATGACTCCGAAGGTGATGAATGTTTTGCTTTCGGCTTGGGCGATCACGCCGGGCTTCCACGTTCCCTGCTGCGCTTCAGTGGGTTCGAGTTGCGGAACGATTGGCGGAACGCTTTCGCAATACCGCACGAACGCTTCACCGAAGCGCGCGCGCAGAAATTTCTCCTCGTGCGGAATAATGATGGCGTACACTGCCGCCATCACGCTTAAGGATCCCGCGATCAGCGCGATTCGCCCGGCTAAGTAGTTCGCACCGGTAAACGCGATCGCAAAACCTGCAGCCGTAATAAAATTTCCGACGTAGAGCGGATTGCGCACGTACGCGTAGGGGCCGGCGGTGACCAACTCGGGCGCCGTCACGGCATTGCCGCGCGTCGTCACACCGGAGTATCCCACGGCCCAGCAGCGCAACAGTTCGCCCGCAAATGCCAGCGGCAACCCGATGCTGACGCCGAACGCATTTGGTTTTCCGAAGATCAGCAACAGCAGCGCGGGCACGGCCAGCGCCGCTCCGCGATTCTTAAAGACGACCGCCTGCAGCTGGTCGTTCACTGGCTGATAGTTTGGACTTGCTGCGCGAACTCGTCGTCGAAGATCTCGCGCAACGAACGCCCCAGCGGAATTTTCGGAGCCCAGCCCAGCGCGCAGAGCTTCGCATTGTCTCCGTAAAGCGTGCGCAGATCGGCCTCACGAAACTTGGATGGATCCTCGCGAACTTCGACCGGAACGTTCGCGATCTGGATCAACAGACGCAAAATATCCTGAATGCGCATCGGCACGCCGCTGCACACATTGTAAATTTCGCCGGGGTCGCCGTCTTCCGCCATCGCGATATAGGCTTCAACGACGTCGCGGACATCGAGAAAGTCCCGCTCGGTTGTCAGGTTGCCAACCTGAATGATCGGTTTATCCAGGCCGGCTTTGATACGGGCGAGCTGTCTTGCAAATGCGGGGACCACAAAGTCTTGACTCTGACCGGGACCGATATGGTTGAAAGAGCGCGCAATCAACAACGGAATTCGGTACGAGCACCACGCTGACGTCGCAAAGCACTCCGCCGCGGCTTTGCTCGCCCCGTACGGATCCACGGGGCCGATCGGATAATCTTCGCGTAACGGATTCTTTGCCTCGGCAATGCGTCCGTAGACCGACGCCGAGCCTGCCATCACGAATCGCGGAAATTCGCCCCGAGCCTTGCCGCTGGTGCGAACAGCTTCCAGCATGCGAACCGTTCCCATCGCGTTGATTTCAAAAGCCTCTAGTGGCTTCTCGATCGCATGTGGTACGAACGGCTGACCGGCCAGATGGAAAATCGTATCAGGTTTTGCGACATCGAGCGCGTGCTGGAGTGTCTCCATGTTCGCGACGTCGATTCGAAGCATCCCGTCGGCGGCATTTGGACCGCCGGCCGCGATAACTTCATAACCGCGCCCTTGAAGCGCACCGACGAGGTACTTGCCGACAAACCCGTCGGCGCCGGTTACGAGAGCGCGCATGGCTTCAGACCGGAACGGCTCGACTCAGGCGGTCGAGATCCGCGCGCACCATCATATCGACCAGGTCTTCAAACGAGTGTTCCGGTTTCCAACCGAGCTCACGTTTGGCCTTGGACGCGTCGCCGACCAGCATATCCACTTCTGCCGGCCGTATAAATCGCGGCGCGCTGCGCACATATTTTTCGTATGAGTCAAGCCCGGCGATTTCAAACGCCATGCGGCAAAAATCGCGAACGCTGTGCGTGCGGCCGGTTGCGATCACATAATCGTCGGGAGTATCTTGCTGAAGCATTAGCCACATTGCCTTGACATAATCGCCGGCGTAGCCCCAGTCGCGCTGCGCGTCGAGATTTCCAAGCACAAGTTCGTTTGCAAGCCCAAGCTTGATCCGCGCTACCCCTTCCGTGATCTTTCGTGTCACGAACTCACGCCCACGCCGTGGCGATTCGTTGTTGAAACAAATACCGCTTGTGGCAAACAAGTCGTACGATTCGCGATAATTAATCGTGATCCAATGTCCGTATAATTTGGCGACGCCGTAAGGACTGCGCGGATAGAAAGGCGTTTGCTCGGTCTGCGGCACGTCTTGGACCTTACCGAACATTTCGGAACTAGAGGCTTGATAAAACCGTATCGCCGGATTGACCGCGCGCACAGCCTCGAGTACACGGGTGACGCCAAGTCCGGTGAATTCGCCGGTTAATACGGGCTGCGTCCACGATGCCGGCACGAAAGATTGCGCCGCTAAATTATACACTTCGTCGGGCTTGGAGCTCGCGATGATCTCAGTTATGGACGTCTGGTCGAGCAAATCCCCCGACACGAACTCGATGTCGTCGACGATGTGCTGGATCCGCTCGTGGACGTCTGTGCTCGTCCGCCGCGTCATGCCGACGACGCGGTAGTCCTTTTCAAGCAAAAGCTCCGCGAGGTAAGAGCCGACCTGTCCCGTGATGCCCGTGATTAACGCCGTCTTGCCCACTTGCCGTCCATTCAAAGCCGCGGCTAGTCGACCCTGTGAACCATGCGTGTTGCGATAAAAGCCGCCACTTCGCTGGGCAGCGTGCCGCGCCCGAAGCCCGCGTCGTATCCCAGTTCGGTTGCGAGCAAACTCGTCATGCGCGGTCCGCCGCAGCAAAGGATCACATTGTCGCGCAAGCTTTCGGCTTCCAGCAATTCAACCAGCGCCGTAAAATTCTTGACGTCGCTGCCTTTTTGCGTAACGACTTGCGAGGCGAGCAAAGCATCGATCTTCTTTTCCTTCGTGAACCGTACGAGATCTTCAACAGCTACCTGACTCCCGCGGTTGAACGTCTCGAACATCTTGTACCGTTCGAGCCCGTAATCGCCCTGATAGCCCTTCATATTGAGGATCGCGTCGATGCCGACCGTGTGCGCGTCGGTGCCGATGCATGCGCCGGCCACGCGAATCTTTCGGCCGACCCGCTCCTCGATGAGCGCGTCGATCTCGTCCATCGTCATCTTGTGCGTTTTGACCGACGGGATCGCCAGCGATTCGAAATCGATCGTTTGCGGCGTGCTGGCGTAGACGATGAAGAACGAAAAGTTTTCCGCGACCGCTCGCCCTTCCACCACTTGCACGTCGGCAAAGCCCATCTTCACGACGAGTTGACGCGCCGCTTCGTCCGCGGCCTCGCTCCACGGAATAGGCAGCGTGAAAGAGAGTTGCACTTTCCCATCGTTGAGCGTGTCGCCGTACGGTTTAATCACGATAGCATTTCTTCGAAGGGATTCCAATAATCGGTGCCGCGCGCGAACACGCCCTCAAAACCGCGCCCGCCATCGGGCGATCGCTTCACATCGGCGAAGGTTCCGGCTTCGATGGCCTGCATCAATCCGCGCGCCGCGACGCGTTCCAGCAAGATCTCACATTCGCTTAAAACATCGTTCGCTCGCGCCTCGATGCGTCCGCCGGGCTTCGGCACGATATCCTCGCCGAAATGGCGCGCCGTCTTCATAATGTAGCGCGCGTTCTCGAGCGACAAAGCGCGGTCGCCCAAAAACGGCGTGTGGATCGCTTCGGTCAGGATGCCGCACAAGTGAATCGTTTGTCCCGTCATGACCGACGTCAAGTTGAACATTGCGTCGACCAAGTGTCCCTTGAAGATATCGCCCGTCATGTGTTTGGTGGGCGGCATATATTTCAGCGGAGAGTTCGGAAAGATTTGGCGCGCCAACTGGGCCTGTGCGACCTCGAGCAAGAACCCATCCTCGAGATTGGGATCGATCTCGTAGGCATCGCCCAAGCCGATTTGCCGGTCGGGCATGCCGGCCCGGTGCGCTAATTCCTCATTGATGAATTGGGAAGCGAGCACCGCGGGCGCCTGTTCGACCGCGTCGGCGGTCGTAAGATAATTGTCCTCGCCGGTATTGATGATGATGCCTGAAGCGGCGTTCAGTTTGCGGCTGAAGTGCTGATCGACGAACGTGCGCTTCATGTTGATGTCGCGAAACAAAATTCCGTACATCGAATCGTTGAGCAGCATGTCGAGCCGCTCGAGTGCCGCCATCGCCGCAATCTCGGGCATGCATAAGCCGCTGGCGTAATTGGTGAGCATCACATAGCGCCCGAGGCGGCGGGAGACTTCGTCCAGCGCTGCGCGCATGATGGCGAAGTTCGCTTGCGTCGCGTAGGTGCCGCCGAAGCCCTCGGTCGTCGGGCCGTAGGGAACGAAATCCAATAACGACTGTCCCGTCGAACGGATCACCGCGATGATCTGCGCGCCCGCTTCGGCGGCGGCCACTGCAGCGGTGCGGTCTTCATAGATATTTCCGGTCGCGACGATCATGTACAGCAGCGGCGGAGGCAGCTGTGGAAACCGCTGCAACAGTTCGTGACGCTCGTCGCGGCTGGTGCGAAGGCGCTCTAAAGCTTTGCGCGCATGTCCGGTCACCGCATCGCGCGCGGTATCTTTCGGCACATCGCGAAATTCCGCGAGCTTCAGTGCGCCGCTCGCGATTCGTTCGCCAAGCGCGTTTGGCTCGAGGCCCGTCTTCACAAGCGCCCGGCCGAAGGTCACCGCGACTCCTCGCGCGAGCTCGCCCGCTTCAAGCGACTCGACGATCGCGTTGGGAACCGGCGCGCCGTCGGCATCGACGCCGTCCACGCCCAGCAAACGCAGAACCGAACGCTCGACCGAAACGGTCGAATGCCGCTCGATGAACGCCTGCACCGGATCGGCGATCGCCGCCGCCGACTTCCGGCAGCGGGTGACCGCTTTCCGGTCGATCTGCAGCTCCATGCCGCTCTGTTCTACGTAGGTCCCCCGGACTACGCTCGGCAAACCTCGGTCCCTATGACCGGGACTCGGCGCATCGGACTGATCGCAATTATTGTCGTCGCGCTTGCTTTGGCCGGCTTCATATTCGGGCAGCGCAGCTCGACCGCGCAATCCCCGCGTCCGCGTTCGAATGGGACGTGGCCGATGTACCAATACAGCGCAACGCACAACGCCGTCTTGGATCAACCTGCGTTACGGGCCGACTACCAAAGCGCACTCGGCGACCGCATAAACGGCGGCTTTGCGATCGACGGTGCAACGCTCTATGCCGTGAGCTTCGACCGGAAACTTTATGCGCTCGATGCGGCCACCGGAAAGATCCGCTGGAGCGCGGTGACCGATGACATCCTGATGTCGACGCCCGTGTTCGCGAACGGAATCATTGTCGTCGGCAGCGGCCACAACGGTTTCCTCAAACCGGACGACCCTGTTTCACAAACGTGGGGACGCCCCGAGGGCAACACCGTTTTTGCCTTCGCGCCCGACGGCAAACTCGTTTGGAAGTTTCACACCGACGGTGAAGACATGCCGACGCCGGCGATCGACGGCGATACGGTGATCTTCGGAAACGGCGACGCGCACGCATACGCGCTGGATCTGGCGACGGGCAAACAAAAATGGCAGATTCCGCTCGCCGGTGCGGTAACGATGGCGTCTACCACGATCGATGGCGGCGTCGCGTTCATCAGTTCGTGTCATAACGCACCGTACGTTTGTGAAACTCGCGCGCTCGACGTTCGTGACGGACGCACGCTTTGGACGAACCCGAACGGCGGCAGCGATTGCGCGCCGGCGGTCGCCGACGGGCTGGTGTTCGTGAACAGCAACCGTAATAACGAGTCTCGCTTTCACACCGGCGGCACCGATATCGTGGCGGCGATCGACGAACACACCGGCCAAACGCGCTGGACGTACGAGAGTGAACCCGGCCCGTATACGTTTCCGGCAACCAACGAACGGCAGATCGCCGGAACGGTCGCGGGCGGCGTCCTCTATCAGCCGATCGGGAACGCCAGCCGCGTGATCGCATTCGAAGCGAGCAGCGGCAAGATTCTTTGGAACTTGCGAACGTGGGCGAACGTCAAGATGAGTCCGGTCGTCACGCGAGGGCGCGTCTACTTCGGCGATACGGGCGGAATTCTGTACGCCGTCGACGCCAAGGACGGCACGGTGATTCATACGAGTTCGTTCCTTCAGCCCTTCTCTTCGGCGCCACCACTAATCGTGGGCGACACTATTTTTGTTGCTATCGGTCCGATCATCGTGGCGACGCCGCTCGAAAACATCTGATGACGAACAACGCAAAGCTTGGCGTCGCCGTCGTGGGCTGCGGTCAGATCGGCGCCCGCCGCGCCGAAACGGCCGCGCGGCATCCAGGGAGCGAACTGCGGCTGGCCGTCGATACGAATGCCGAGGCCGCGGGAGAGCTGGCCGCGCGCTACGGCGCGCGCGTGAGTTCGGACTGGCGCGCCGCGCTGAAAGACGACTCGATCGGAATCGTCATGGCCGCGACCCCGAACGCGCTCCTGCGCGATATTGCGGCGAGCGCGCTTGAATCGGGCAAGCACGTCCTGATCGAAAAACCGATGGGCAGAAACGCCGCCGATGCGGCCGCCATCGCAGCCGCCGCGCAGCGCTCAGGGAAGACGCTAAAGGTCGGCTTCAATCATCGTTACCACCCAGCTTTAATGAAGGCGCACGAGCTTTTCGCGGCCGGCGCCATCGGCACGCTGATCAATATACGTGCCCGCTACGGACACGGAAGCCGCCCGGGTTACGAACGCGAGTGGCGCGCAAATGCAGAACTGGCCGGCGGCGGCGAGCTCACCGACCAGGGCGTGCACTTGATCGATCTGATCCACTGGTTCGCCGGTTTGCCGAAAGACGTTTTTGCCTACGCGCAAACGGCCGTATGGCCGATCGCGCCGCTCGAAGACAACGCGTTCGCCTTGCTTCGCTACGATGGCGGCGTGGTCGCAAGCTTCCACACGAGCTGGACGCAGTGGAAGAATCTTTTCTCTTTTGAAATCTTTGGAACCGGTGGATCCATCAGCGCTGAGGGGCTAGGCGGAAGCTACGGTCCGGAGCATCTGACCCTGTCGAAACGCAATCCGCGCGGAGGCGCGCCGGCCGTTGAAACATTCGCGTTCGAAGATACCGATCGATCGTGGGAGCTTGAATGGCAAGACTTCATGCGCGCGATCGTCGATCAAAACCCGTACTGGGGAACGCCGGCAGACGGCGTCGCCGCCATGAACGTTCTCTCAGCGCTTTATGCTTCGATCGAGTCCGGCAAACCGGTGACGCTCTAGGCGCCTTTGCCGGTCCAAAGCGCCCAACGGATTCTGACCAAGTCTCGCAACACCCTGACCGAACCGGACGCCGGATTGAAACGCGTGTCGGGATCGTTGGACCACACGACGGGAATTCCAATATGCGGCAGCCGTCGCGTATCGCACGCAAGATGATCTCGACGTCGAACATGAACCCATCGGTAATGAGCTCTGCGAAGAGACGTTTTGCAACCTCTGCGCGGTAGAATTTGAAACCGCACTGCGTATCGGAAATATAGCTCGGAACCCCCAGGATGTGGACCAGTATCTTGTGCCCCCGCGCGCCGATGCGCCGGTAGAGCGGCTGCGCCTTCTTCACGCTGCCGCGCGCGCGGCGCGAACCGATCGCGATGTCGCACAAATCGAGTTCGAGCATCGTCAGCGCGAGGCGCGCAATCTCATACGGAACGCACATGCCGGCATCCGCGAACATGATCAGCCGGCCTTGCGCGGTTTTCACGCCTTGCGCAATCGCACAGCCCTTTCCCCGATTTTCGGCATACGACACGAGACGCAGACGCGATAGACGCTCCTGCAATAGGCGCGCGCGCTCGATCGTGTCGTCGCTTGACCCGTCGTTGACGAGAATGATCTCACCGCGCAGCGACTCTTGTTCCAAGAAACGATCGGCGGCCTCCACGTCGGCCCCGAACTTGTGGGCATCGTTAAACGCCGGAATGATAATGCTGAGATCGAGATCGCTCAACGGACCAGCCCCTTGAACGTGCCGCGGATTCCGGCGCCGAACGTGAGATACTTGTGCGCGAGAAACGACAATGGAACGTTGACAGCAACCGCTAAGACTTTTGCTTCGAGCGGCGACAGTTTTGCGATGTGAACGCGCGCCTCCACAATCGCTATCGTAATCGGCAGCTGCGATAAGGCTATGATGAAATACGTGCGGGCCTGGCGCCCGATGGAACGCTCGAATACTCTGAAGTTCCAGTACCTATTGAGCGTAAAGTGGGTCGTAATTCCAAGGATATATGAAATCGTAACGGCAGCCACTAACAGTACGCGAATGCGCACGAGTATCTGAAACGAGCCGACGTCTATGCAAAATACGGTTGAGCCTATAATCAGATAGCGGACGAACTGCGCACTCGCGGCCCGGCTATGCGCCAAGCGGTGGATTGTAGCGATCATCGGCGCGGCGTGAGCTTGTAGCCGATGGCGAGATTCGCGGTGACTATCGGGATTCTCAGCGGAAAAAATTCGCGGTGTTCGACGCGAAAGTAAGGCTGAAGTTCCTCGAGAATCTCCGGCGGCATGTTGATGTGTTCGCGCGTATAAAACCACTTATACGATCCGCCATAGCGTCTATGGTAGATACGCCGGCGGAAATCTTGCGCGCCAGCGAGTAGGCGAGGCCGCCTTCGCACGGGATGACTATCAGCAATTCCCCGCAGCAGAGCCGGTGCAGCTCTTTGATGCATGCCGGCAGGTTCGGCAAGTGCTCGAGTACGTGAACGGCCAGGATCCGGTCGAAGAAGCGATCCTCAAACGGTAGCGGCTCTTGCGCGTCGGCAACGATAACGTTGATGTCTGGATTCGCTTCGCGCAACTTTTCCGCTACGTTCGGCCGCATCTCGACCGCGTAGTAATTGCGCAGCTGTCCCGGAGAGAGACTCGTACTCCAAGTGATCGCCAATCCCGGCTCCTACTTCCAGCGTCGTGACGAAGCCCGGCGTCGAGTTGACAACCGGATAACACTGACTGAACCGTTCGAAGGCCACGAATTTGCTGGGCAAGACCTCCAGCCAGTGCTGCATGAAATCGTCGCTGATGCGCTTCTGTTCTTCGGTCAGCGGCGGGAGCTGCTTGGGCCATTTTGTGGGGCTGGGGGTCACTCCGGGCCTTTCGGTACTCTGCACCCCGCGCTCCCTGTAACCATCGGCGCGGGCGGCGGTAGAACTCCGCATATACCCGAACGCAAGGAAGCATGACCATCGGGGAGGAGAGCGACGAGGCTCTGGTGCGGCGAGTCCGCAGCGGCGAGCGCGAGGTCTTCTCCGCATTGGTCGACCGCTATAAACGTGGAATTGCAAGTTTCATCGGCGCCGCGGTGCGCACTCCGGCCGACGTGGCCGACCTCTCGCAGGAGACGTTCCTGCGAGCGTACGCGCATTTGGGAACCTTCAATCCGGCGCTCGGGAAGTTTTCAACCTGGATGTATCAGATCGCGCGCAACGTCGTACGCACGCATTTGGGCAAATCGCAACGCCGCGTCCCCACTTCTGATCTCCCCGAGGATCAGACGCTCGAGAATGCACTGCCCGATCTCTCGCGCGACGGAAATCCCGAAACCGGCGTGGTTCGCGCGGAAGCCGAACGCGAATTGCGCGCGGCGCTTGCCGAGCTGCCCGAGCGAACGCGCACGGTGCTGACCTTGCGTTACTACAACAACATGGAATATCACACGATCGCAAGCACGCTCGGACTGACGCTCGGAAATGTGAAGACGCTCATTCATCGCGGTAAGATTGCGCTAGCGCAAAAGATGCTCGAACGTGAAAAGCGCTCGCTCGCCACTTGTCATCCGGAACCTGGAGGATCGCGTGCGCTGCTCCTCGTGTGAACCGCTTCTCGACCGTTTCCTGGAAGGCACGCTGACGCCGCGTGAGATGAGCGAAACGGCCGCGCATTTGCGTTCATGCGCCGGGTGCGCGCGCTTGCTCGAAGAGCTCAAGGTCGTCGATGCGCTGCTCTTTACAACCTATGTACCGGAGTTACCGAGAAACTTTACGTTTGCAGTCATGGCCGAGACGCTATCGCTGCCCGCTCCCAAACCGCACGAACATCGCGTGTGGAGCTTCGTGGCGTTGTACCTGGCGGCGGCGTGGATAGCGGCGCTCGCGATGTTTCTTGCTTCCGGCGCCAGCCTTACGAAACTCGGCGCGACGCTTGCGTTTGGTTTGGGCCGTTTAGCGCACGCCTTCTCCGGCGGCGCGGCCGGGATCGGCCACGGAGCGCCCGCGCTTGCGACCTTCGGCCTGGGAGTTCTGTCGATCGATCTTGCGTTGGCCTGCGCAGCCGCAGTTTTGTACTTCGTCGTTCGTCCGCGGTTGGCGGCGCATCTCGCATCGGCTTCGGAGGGTCAATGAAACACCGCATCGCCGTCTTTGCTGCACTCGTGCTCTCGGCGCTGGCCATGTGCATCGCTCCCGCGTCGGCCAAAACGCTGATGATCGATCACGGCGGAAGTTTCTTCGGTGAAAACGTCGTCGTGGCTCCCGATCAAGTCGTGCAAGGCGACGTGACCGTGTTCGGCGGCAATGCGATTGTCGACGGCGAGGTGGACGGCGATGTCACCGTCTTCGGCGGAACGATCGAGGCCGCACCGGGTTCGAACATCACCGGCAATCAGCAGGTCTACGGCGGAGCGCTGAATTCCATCGTTCCGTTTGCGGCCGGCGCCTCGTCGCTCGCGGCCGACAGCACCAAGATTACCACGCTGCTGGCGTATAGCTTCGTCGTCGTGCTGATATTCTTGATCTTTCCGGTGCGCGTGCGCACCGCGCTCGATCGGATTGAAAAACATCCTGGGCTCTCCGCCGCTACGGGCGTCATCGCATTGATTGCGAGCTTTCCGATCGCGGTGTTGCTCTTCATCAGCTTTATCGGCTGGCCGCTCATTCCGCTGGAATTTGTCGCCATCGTCGCGGGCGTACTGATCGGCCAATCGGCGCTCGGTTTACTGATCGGGCGACGGCTCTATGAATTGGTTCACCCGCATGCCACGCCGTCACCGCTGGGCGCGCTGATCCTCGGCCTCGTGGTCCTCTGCGCCGCGGAGATCTTGCCGGTCGTGGGTTTGTTCGTCGTCGCTTTGGTTTGGACGATCGGGCTGGGCGCGGCGATCCTCGCGTTCATTCGGGAGACGACGTTTACGGGTACTCACGCTGTGACCTCGACCCCGCCGCCGAGCGGACCGCCGATGCCGGCCTAAGCCAAGCCGCTCCAAGGATTGACGATCCCCATGCCGGCCGGGAAGTGCTTCTCGTTTCGCGTCACAAGACCGAGGTTGTAATGCATCGCAGTCGCCGCTATGAGAGCGTCAAGTGGCGATAGGCTTTTCCCGCGCGCCTCGGCGTCCGCGCGGATCCGCCCCCAGCGATCGGCAACGTCATGACCTATCGAAAGTATCCGCCCAGCGAAAGTTGGCACGACCTCCGAACTCAACCAGCGCTCAAGCTCGCTGCGTTTCCTGCCTGCCGGCGACCGTGCAATGCCGAAGCGCAGCTCTCCAACGGTAACCGAGCTGATGTACGTTGTTGTTTCATCGACAGCTTCCAGCCACGTGACTAATCCTCTGTCGGGCGCCGGCTTTCTAAATTCCGACAGTACGCACGTGTCGAGAAGAAAACCGCTCAAAATTTGGGGGCCTCACGCGAATCGGTTCTTGGCCGATCGAAGTCTATCTCCGCCCCCCGGAGAGCTGAAAAAAGTTTAACCAGTGAACGTTTTGGGCGGGTAATCGTTTTGTAGGTCGCTGCATCCAAAACGACAACTTCCTCGCGCCCGTTGCGCACCACGTGTTGCGGTTCGCCCTTCAACGCCCGATCCACTAAGCTGCTGAATTTGGCCTTTGCTTCGGTGAGGGTCCAGGGCGAACGTTTCGCCATCTACAATCGCTCCTTTGAGTAATCTGACCTGGTCTGACCATAGTATCATAAGATCCGCGCCTCGCCGAGCGCGGCAGCCGGCCGTTGCATGGACCAAGCAGTGTAG
>PLLF01000112.1:45085-52732 GCA_003140855.1 Vulcanimicrobiota bacterium | reverse complement strand
TATGATAAGGCCGCCGAGATTGCCAAGCACGCGCACCATCACAAAACGACGCTTAAAGAAGCTGCCGTAAATCTGGGACACGTTACGGCCGAAGATTTCGACAAATACGTCGTGCCGCACGAAATGACCAAGCCGAAGTAGCTTTAGTTATTGCTGATTAGGCAGGATGACACCGATAGCTTGCCGCCCGGAGCGACCGTGAAACGCTGATCGCGCCACGTGATGTCCGGCCCGAAGAAGCTCGCAACCCACGTTGCAAACACGAACGCGTCAGCGGCCGGAATGAGCCATGGCGAAAGGCGCGTTTCGGGGGCGAAGGTCTTGCGCGCTTCCTCGTGGACGATCGCGCGCAGCGTTGCCGCTGCCGCGAGCAGTCCGCCGCCCACGACCGGCGAACGCGAAAGAACGGCTGAGAGCACGGCGAGCGGCAGCGCGTACGTCACCAGCGAACCCGCGAATCCGCGCGGGCGTGAAGCGAGAACCGTGCGCTGCCAGCGCAGATGATGCAGCCAAAGCGTGTGCAAATCCGGATCGGCCACGGTCATGCGCACGATGTAGGGAAAAAGCGCGACGCGGAAACCTGCCTCGGAAACCAGTTTTCCGAGCATGAAATCGTCGCCGATGCATTCGCCGAGCGCCGCGAGGCCGCCGATTTGCTCCAGGACTGCGCGACGCACGGCCATCGTCGCGCCGAAACAATATGTCAACGGTTCGATCATCATCGCTACCAACACCGACGGCATGAAATGATCGTTGACGACGGTCGCGCCTATTTGCGGGGCGAAGCCGGCAACGGGGACGCCGCCATATAAACACGTCGCTGCGCCGGCGCGCGCATCGCCGAAGGCCGCCGCGACGGCTGCCAAGTAGGTCGTTCCCACGCGGATGTCGCTGTCGACGATAAGCAGCAAATCGTATTTGGCTTTGCCGATCATGCCGTGCAGGTTTTCGATCTTTGGATTCGCCGCGGGCGGAGCCGGCTCGCCCGCAACGACGCAGAGATCGACGTCAGGAAACTCTCGGACGAGACGGCGCGCTATCTCGAGCGCGGGGTCGCGCGCGTCCCGCGCGCCGAAGATGACCTGGTACTGCGGGTAAGCCTGTTCGCAAAACGACCGGAGATTCTCATAGAGCTGAGGTTCGTCGCCGTGGAGTGGTTTGAGGACCGTGATCGGCGGAAGTTTCTCGGGCGGCGGTGACTGCAAGCGCTTCCGATAACTGCGCATTCCGACGATCTCTGCGGCGGTGTATGCCAAGCTGGCTGCCGTCAAAGCGTATGCCGCGGCGGCCGCCATGTCGCGCAGCTTAAACGCCATCGCGCGCCAAATCCGTAAAGGTGACGGGTTGCACTTCCGATCTGCGCAAGCTTGCGATCACGGCCGGATCGATCAAGGCTGCGAACTCGCCGCTGTAGTCGGCGCCGGGCGGGTCGGCTTGCGGCCATACTGCAGTCGCCGGATGCGAGTAGATTTCGGACGTTCCTGGGGGCAGCTCGGCGATGAACTCGCTTAACCGGCGCGCATCCATTTGCCCGCTGTCGATCATTCCGAACACGTAGTCGTTGGCGGCAAGTCCCGCCGCCCGCACACGCCGTTTCATGAAGCTCAGCCATGGAGCCAGCAGCGCCGCTTGTGCGAGGCGCGGCCCGAAGCGCGTTCGCGTCGCGCGCCAAGCGGGCGTGAAGGGTTCGTACGGTATGCGGATCGCGCGCAAACCGAATTCTCTTCCGATCTTGATGATCAGCGACAGGATCGTGGGGTGAACGTGCATGTGGTTCTGCGCGTTGACGTGATCGAGCTGCAAGCCGGTTTGTGCGAATAACCGGAACTGCTCGCGGATTTCGTCTTCGAGCTGCCGGCGGACGCCGGGTTTGAAAAAATAACGTACGCCGGCTGCGAAGAGATCCGTTGCAAACCGGCCTTGTTCATCGACGAGGCCGGGAATGCGTCCAGCTGGAAGCGCAGGCCGGCCGTTGACCAGAACGACGTGCAATCCGACGCGCAATTTCGGCAGCCGGCGTGCGCGTTTGACGGCATCGCCTGTTTCCGGAGCCGCGACCATGAGGCTGGCGGTCGATAAAATGCCGTGCAAATGCGCCTGCTCGACGGCTTCGTTCACCGGAATCGCCAATCCGAAATCGTCCGCGGTCACAATCAGCCGGCGCATGGCTGCTACCTTCCCCAAGGAACTCGCTCCATCATCGAAGGAAGGCTGAAGCGATGGAGGAGACGGTGGCGGATCGCACGGTTGCGCGCAAGGCGGACCACGTTCGCATAAACATCGAACGCGACGTCAGCGCGAAAGGCGTCGGGAACGGGTTCGATGAGTACCGTTTCGTCAATTGCGCGCTTCCGGAGATCGATCTCGCGGAAATCGATACCACCGCGCGACTTTTCGGACGCGTGCTGGATGCGCCGTTTCTTATCTCGTGCATGACCGGTGGAACCGCCGAAGCTCGACGGCTCAATCACGTGCTCGCAACGGTCGCGCAGGAGCGAAAATTTGCGATGGGGCTGGGGTCCGGACGCGCGTTGCTCGAGCATCCCGACTTAATCGACACGTTTGATGTGCGACCGGCGGCGCCGGACGTTTTGCTTTTTGCAAATCTCGGAGCCGTTCAGCTCAACAAAGGGTACGGCGCGCAAGAGTGCCGCCGCCTGGTCGATATGTTGCGCGCGGACGCGCTGGTGCTGCACCTCAATGCGATTCAGGAAGCGGTGCAGCCGAATGGCGACACGTGCTTCCACGGGTTGCTTGCAAAAATAGAAACGGTCTGCCGCGAGCTCGAAACGCCCGTTATCGTGAAAGAAGTCGGGTGGGGCATCGCACCCGACACGGTGCACAAACTTTTCGACGCCGGTGTCGCCGCGGTTGACTTGGCGGGCGCGGGTGGAACTTCGTGGAGTGAAGTCGAGCGCTATCGCATCGAAGAGCCCTGGCGCGCACGCGTTGCCGGATCGTTTGCGGGATGGGGAATTGCTACGGCGGAGTGTCTGCGCGCGGCTCGGGCCGCGCAGCCCGAAGGCATGCTCATTGCAAGCGGAGGGATTCGCAGCGGCATCGACGCCGTGAAGGCCATCGCGCTGGGCGCGGAACTCGTGGGAATCGCCGGACCGTTTTTGCGGGCCGCCGCCGACGGCGAGCAGGCCGCAGCCGATCTCGCGCGCGAGTACGTGGAGGTGTTGCGCATCGCCATGTTTGCGCTTGGCGAACGGACGTTGAGCGATCTGCGTAAAACGACGCGCCTCGTGCGATCGGGCGAATCGCCATGATCGAAGCCGACGCATACTGCCGCGAGCTCGCCACCAAGCATTACGAGAATTTCTCCGTCGCGTCGCGCTTGGTGCCCGCCTCGCAGCGTTCCGATCTGATGCGGGTTTACGCGTTTTGCCGGACGACCGACGATTTCGGCGACGAGAGCCCGTCGCGCGAGATTGCGCTCGGTCGCCTGAATCGGTGGCGCGGGGAGGTGGAAGCATTTTTTTCCGGCGCGCAGCCGGAGCATCCGGTGCTGCTGGCTTTACGTGAAACGGTTCGCAAGCACGACCTCGATGCGGAGCCCTTTCTCGACCTGATCGCCGCCAACGTTCAGGATCAGATGGTCACTTCGTATGCGGCCTGGCCCGAGTTGCAAGCATATTGCATGCTCTCGGCAGCGCCGGTGGGGCGAGTCGTTCTGAAGATCTTTGGGATGGACGATACGGTGTCTCGCAAACTGTCCGACGATGTCTGTATCGGCCTGCAGTTGGCCAATCACGCGCAAGACGTGAGCCGCGACGCGAAGATCGGCAGATCCTATCTGCTGCAAGAAGATATCAACATCAGCGGTACTCGCGGCGCCGTCCGGGCTTTGGTAGAACGCGCGCGAAGTTTGCTCGCATCCGGCGAGACGCTCGAGGGAACGACGCGCGGCGCCCTGCGGTTGCAGCTCTCGCTCTATCGTTTGGGCGGGCTTGCGATTTGCCGCGAGATCGAGCGGATCGACTTTCGCACGGATGTAACGCGGCCGTCCGTCTCGAAGGCCACGAAAGTGGCGCTGTTGATTCGGGCGGCGATATGCTGAGTCCGCTCGCGCTCGAGCAGGAAGCCGAGCGCTTTTGCCGCGAGATGGCGCGGCGTGAAGCCAAGAACTTTTATTGGGGATTCATCTCGCTGCCGCACGAGCAGCGCATGGCGATCTACGCGCTCTACGATTTCGCGCGTCAAGTCGACGACGACGTGGACGGCGCGTCCCAACCCGATTTGATCCCAAAACGTTTAGCGGCTCAGCGCGAGCGCGTAAGTAGTCCGGTCCATTCAGCTGAAGCAGACCCCGTGATGTACGTGTTGTCGCGCGCCGTTAAAAGGTACGACATTCCGCAATCCGAGTTGCAAGCGCTGATCGACGGGGTGGAGCTGGATTGCACGGTCACGCGGTATGCAACGTGGCCGGAACTGCGCGAATACTGTAAGCTCGTTGCCTCGATCGTGGGCCGGATGTGCGTGCGCATCTTCGGATTCGACGATCCCCGCGCGCTCGATCGCGCGGACGATTTGGGCCTAGCCTTGCAAATGACCAACATTTTGCGCGACGTTCGCGAAGATGCGGGTATGGGACGCGTCTATCTGCCGCAAGAAGACTTGCAGCGTTTCGGCGTTTCGGAACAAGATTTGCTCGACGGCAACCCAGGCGAGGGCTGGGAAGATCTCATCGGTTTCCAGACCAAGCGAACGCGCGAACTTTTCGAGAGCGGCTACGAAGTGCTGCAGTATATTCCGCGGCGCTCGGCGGCTTGCGTACAGACGATGGCGGGAATTTACGAGCGCATCCTGGAGAAGATCGAGCGCGATCCGCACTTGCCGCTGCGCGAGCGCGCGGCGCTCTCAAATGGAGAGAAACTGCGGGTCGTGGTCGCGTCGTGGCTGCGCCCCGGGTAGCCGTCGCCGGCGGCGGCCTCGCCGGGCTCGCCGCGGCTCTGGAGCTCAAAGATTTAGGCTGCGAGGTGCATCTCTTCGAACGCAGCCGTCTCTTGGGCGGGCGTGCGACGTCATTTGAAGTGGACGGACACGTCGTGGACAACGGTCAGCATGTCTATCTGGCGTGCTGCACGGAGTTCGTCCGGTTCGTTGAGCGAGCCGGTATGCGCGACGCGCTCTATCTCCAGGACCGGTTCGACGTCACGGTTTATTCGCACGGCGTTCGCAGCGGCTTGCGCGCCGCGAATCTGCCGGCGCCGTGGCACCTGCTTTGGCCGATGCTGCCGTACCGCCATCTCGGCTTCCGCGGTAAACTGCAGCTGGCGCGCGCGCTTTTCGCTCTGTCGCGCGAAGGAAAAATACAGGGAGATTTCGCACAATGGCTGCGCGCGCACGGGCAGAGCGAGGAAACGGTGCGGGCCTTTTGGGATCCGTTCATGGTGCCGGCGCTGAATGCGCCGCTCGAGCACATGCGCGCCGCGGAAGCGGCGTTCGTAATTCAGACTGCGTTCTTGAGCGATCGCAATGCCGCGCGTTTCGGGTATTCGACCGTGCCGCTGGCGCAGATCATGGATGCCGCGGCTGCCGGCCTAACGTCCGTGCGTCGTTCGACGGCCGTTTCTACGGTCGACGTGCAGGCCGATGGCGTGCACCTGCGCACCGTGAACGGTGAAAGCGCGGACTTCGATGCGGTCGTGCTGGCGTTGCCTCCGCGCGCGTTGCAACGCGTGCTCCCAGATAGCGAACGGATCGGATTGCGCGATCTCGATACGTACGAGACGAACGCGATCATGGACGTGCATCTCTGGCACGACCGCGGGCGGCTGGATTTCGATTTTTGCGCGCTGCTCGATTCGCCGGTGCAGTGGATCTTTCAGAAAAGCGCCGGTTACCTCTGCTGCAGCTTGAGCGCCGCCGGCGCGCTCGTCGCGAGCTCGACCGACGAAGTGGTCGAGCGCATTTGGCGTGAAGTATCGGCGGCGCTCCCACAACTCTCGCAGGCCCGGCTCGTTCGCGGCGCGGCGACGCGCAATCCGGAAGGCACGTACAGCGCCCGTTCCGGAACGGTGCGGCCGGGGGCGCGGACGCTGGACCGCAAGGTTGCGGTCGCCGGATCGTGGACTGCGACGGGCTGGCCCGATACTATGGAGTCGGCGGTGCGCAGCGGCACCGCAGCCGCGATTGCTTTGACAGAACAAAACGCATGGAAGACAGAGCGCTAACCGCAGCCGTAAACTGGCTGCTGGAGCGGCAAGCTCCCGCGGGCTGGTGGACGGACGAGCTCGAGACCAACGTCACGATGACGGCAGAGCACGTGCTGCTCTTGCGCTTTCTGGGAGTTCCGGTCGAAACGATTGGGGACGGCGCGATCCGCCATATTCTCCATCACCAGCGCGAAGACGGATCGTGGGCGCTTTATTACGAGGGCCCCGCGGATCTCAGCACGACGATCGAAGCGTACGTCGCGCTCAAAGTGCTCGGTGTGGATCCGTCGCGCGGTGAAATGCAGCGCGCACTCGCGACGATCCGGAAGCTCGGCGGCTTGACCGAAGCGCGTGTTTTCACGAAAATTTGGATGGCGCTCTTCGGCAACTATCCATGGAACGGAATACCAACGATGCCGCCGGAGATCGCGTACTTTCCGCCGTCCATGCCGTTCAATCTCTACGATTTTTCGTGCTGGGCGCGCGGAACGGTCGGCCCGCTGTGCGTCGTGATCGCGCGCCGTCCGCAACGCGAGCTCGGCGTCGACGTGAGCGAGATCGTGAATCCCGGAACGGAAGCGCGCATGCAGCACGTGCCCGGTTCGGGCTGGCTCTGGTGGGTCGACCAATTGTTGAAGCTGTACGAACGGCTCCCGTACAAACCCGGGCGCAACGCCGCGTGCGCAAAGATGATCGATTGGGTCGTGCAGCGTCAAGAAGCCGACGGAAGTTGGGGCGGCATACAACCGCCGTGGGTGTACTCGCTGATCGCGCTCAACCTGGAGGGCTACGGTTTAGACCATCCGGTCATGCGCAAAGGTCTGCACGGGATGGAACGCTTTGCGTTTGACGACGAAACCGGTTGGCGTTTTCAAGCGTGCATGTCACCCGTGTGGGATACGGCGTGGGCGATTCGCGCGCTCTATCAGGCCGGTTTGCGCGCCGATCATCCAGCCCTGCGCCGCGCTGTCGACTGGATGCTCGCCGAACAAATTCCGGCAAACGCTCCGGGTGACTGGCAGGTCCGCTGCAAAGGCGAGCCGTGCGGCGGCTGGGCGTTTGAATTCGACAACGACATCTATCCCGACATCGACGACACGGCCGTGATCGTTTGCTCGCTGCTCGAAGGGGGAAAGGGCGATGCGGTCCGCGCCTCAATCGATCGCGCTGTCCGGTGGACGGTCGCGATGCGTTCGAGCAACGGCGCCTGGGCGGCGTTCGATCGCGACAACACCAGCGAGATTCTCTACCGCATGCCGTTTTCGGATTTCGGCGCGATGATCGATCCGCCGACTGAAGACGTGACGGCGCACGTGCTCGAGATGCTGGCGATGCTCGGACGAAACGAAAGCGATCCCTATGTGGCCGGCGGCTTGAAATACTTGCGCGAAACGCAGAAGCCGCGCGGGCATTGGTTCGGCCGTTGGGGCGTCAATCATATCTACGGAACCTGGTGCGTCGTGTCGGCGCTCGCGCAGCTGCGCGC
>PLLF01000112.1:0-45031 GCA_003140855.1 Vulcanimicrobiota bacterium | reverse complement strand
GCAGGCATCGGCACGAGTACGGCCTCGCAAACCGCATGGGCCGTTATGACGCTGCAATGGGCCGGCTCCGGCGAGCATGCTGCCGCGCAGCGCGGGTTACGATTTTTGCGCGAACGCCAGCGGGCGGACGGAACCTGGGACGAGCCGTACTTCACCGGCACCGGCTTTCCGCGCGACTTTTATCTGAATTACCACATGTACCGTCACCTCTTTCCGGCCATGGCGCTGGCAATGGATCGCCCTGCGCGCCGGGACGAGGGGGGAATCTCGCCGGAAAGCCAGCACTTAACTGTTTCATGAGCACGCCGTTCGCACAAAAAGCCGCCATCGCCAAATACGTCCTCAGCAAAAAGTTGGCGGGCGTTGAGAAGTACGCGCTGGTGATGGAACTCGAGCCACTCTATCAGTGTAACCTCGCGTGCGCGGGCTGCGGAAAGATTCAGCATCCCGCCGAAACGCTGCGCAAGCGTTTGAGCCTCGAGCAATGTCTCACCGCGATCGAAGAGTGCGGCGCTCCGGTTATCTCGATCGCCGGCGGCGAACCATTGGTCTACGAACAGCTTCCAGAACTCGTGGACGAACTCGTGCGACGCAAAAAAGTCGTGATTGTCTGCACGAATGCGTTGCTGCTCGAGAAGAAGATCGATCAATTTAAGCCTTCGCCCTACTTTACGTGGATGATCCACCTGGATGGAATGCGCGAGCGGCACGACCAGGTCGTCTGCCGGGATGGCACGTTCGATAAAGCCGTCGCCGCCATCAAAGTGGCCCAGAAAAAAGGCTTCCGCGTCGGCACCAACACGACGTTTTTCGATCCGGACGACGCGACGGCAATTCGCGCAGTCCTGGATTATCTCAACGACGAGCTCAAGGTCGATGCGATGCAGATTTCTCCCGGCTATGCCTACGAGAAGGCGCCCGATCAGGAACATTTCCTGGGCGTCGATCGCACGCGCGCGATCTTCAAAGAAGCTTTTGCCGGCGGCAAGCGCAAAAAATGGCGCTTGAACCACAGCCCGCTGTATTTGGATTTTCTGGAAGGCAAATTCGACATGGAATGCACGCCGTGGGGAATTCCGTCGTATTCCATCCTGGGCTGGCAGCGGCCGTGCTATTTGATGTCGGACGCGCCGTACGCGCAAACCTACAAAGAGCTGACTGAAGAGACGGACTGGTCGCTCTACGGACGCGGGAAGAATCCCAAGTGCGCGAATTGCATGGCGCACTGCGGCTACGAACCGACCGCCGTGGTGAGGACCACGGGGTCGATCAAGGAGAGCATTCGCGCGGCACTTGCCCACTGACCGCGTCTTCTTAACGGGTGCGAGCGGTTTTATCGGCTCGCACGTTCTGCGCGAACTGGTGACGCACGGTTATTCAGTGCGTGCCGTGGCGCGCAACGGCACACAGTTTGATACGAATAATGTAGAAACCGTCCAGGTCGATCTGCGGCGGCCGGGGGAGTTTGCGCGGGCATTGGAAGGCTGCCGTTATCTCGTTCATTGTGCCGCGCTGTACTCGTTCGCGCCGCGCGATCGCAAAACGCTGAGCGAAGTGAACGTGCGCGGAACGGTAGGCTTGCTCGAAGCTGCGCGGGTAGCCGGCGTCGAAAAAGCCGTCGTGACGTCGAGTTCGGCCACGCTTGGCGGGGCGAGCGACGGAGTGCCGCGCACGGAAAACGATTATGCCAGCGATGAGCGAGCGTTCGGATATCATCATTCGAAAGTAGAGCAGGAACGCGCGGCTTTCGCTGCGCGCGTTCCGGTCGTCGCGCTCTTGCCGACTGCACCGGTCGGGCCGGGCGATGGGAAGCCCACTCCAACCGGCCAGTTGATCGTGGAGTTCGCGAACGGACGCGTTTTTGCAAAACCTCCGCGCGGCGGAATGAATCTCGTGCCCGTCGAGGACGTCGCGCGCGCACATGTCACGGCGCTGGAGCGAGGCCGCGCGGGCGAGCGATACATCTTGGGCGGCCAAAATCTCACGCTCGATGAAGTGTGGACGATGCTTTCCGCAGCGACCGGAAAAAGGATGCCGGCGTGGCGCGTGCCCGGTGCGCTGGCGCTCGCAATCGCACATGTTGACGAAGCGCGCGCTCGATTTACCGGCAGCCGCCCGTTCGTGCCGATCGAGGGCGTGCGCATGTCGCGGGAGCTGATGTTTGCCGACAGCGGCAAAGCCGCACGCGAACTGGATTTTCAACCCGGTCCCGTCACGAGTGCGCTCGAACGCGCGGTTGGGTGGTATCGCACGCATGGCTACTGCAGCTGATCGCATCGCCGTCATAGCGGCGACCGTTGTAGAAGCGCGCGCCGCGAAGGCTGCACTAGGCAAACGCGCCCGCGTCATGCAAGTCGGCATTGCGCTGCGCGGCTTGCGCGAAGATCCGGGTCCAATCGTCATCAGCTGCGGCCTGGCCGGCGGGTTGCGCGACGATCTGCCGACCGGCACCGTGCTGATTCCCCGGGAAGTGCGCCGTCCCGATGGCAGCATTCTCCAGTGCGATCGCGATTTGACCGAATCGCTCGTGCGCGCTGCGCGCGCCGCCGGCTGCGAACCGGTCGAAGCTCCGCTCCTAACGGCTGCGCGGATCGTGCGCGGCGCCGACCGGATGCGATGGGCGCAAGAAGGTTACGCGGGAGTCGACATGGAGACCGGTTTGCTGCGGGCGCCGCGCATTGCGTGCGTGCGCGTGATACTCGATACGCCGGTCCACGAGTTTTCGATTGCGTGGGAAAACCCAGCGTCGGTTATTTTCAGGCCCGACGCATGGTTGGATATCCCGTTTCTCGCGCGCCAGGCGCCGCGTTGCGCGGCGCTGGCGGCAAGAATCGTTGCGGATGCGCTGCCCTAGGGCGCGCTCCATGTGGACGATCCGGACGCGTTCCAGAACTGGGCGCCGCTCGATCCGTCGTCGTACATTCCGAAGTATCCGCGCTTGGTTCCGCTGCTGTCGAACAAACGGATGAACGCAGCGTTCCCGGCCTCAAGACTCAGCATCGGCTTGTCGTTCGGCGAAATAAAGCGAACGATGGGAGAAGGGTCGGTATCGGTCATTCCGACGATCAGGCGATCGTTGCCGGCGGCATCGTAGAAGTCCATCGAAGAGAGATCGAGCCACATGCGGTCTTTATTCTTGCTGTCTTCAAATTTGATGCTCGGATCGTTGCCCGGCGTGATATAGGCCCGGAAGCGTACGAGTCCGGTCGGATCCGCCAAGCGGAATGCGGGCTGATTGAATTGATTGACGATTGCCGACAACCGTTCGCGCCCCTTGGCATCGAACACGTGAAGTCCCAATGCGTCGAGCTTCACGCGCGCGTGGCCGGAAGCGTCTACAATAGTAAAGGGTTTTGAGGTAACCGTTCCGGTGCCGACCGCGGCGGCGCCGATCGCGGTTACCGCGACGAGTGCGAGCGTAGTGACGAACGAGACCCGCCGCAGCGTGCGGCTCTCCCGCTCGAGTTTCTCGATGCGGGCTGCAATTTCGGGTGCAATAGAAAAATCTGCCATTCTGTAAGCGCCTCCTGCAACAGTGTTAAAATGTTTCTTGGGTGGCGCTTGCGGAAGTCCTATGGGCGCGTTAGCGAAGCAGCGCGGAGATGTCCTCGGCGGGGAGCGGCGCGTGAAAATACATGCCCTGCCCGGATTTGCAACCCAAAGAAAGCAGCGCCTTGGCCTGCGCGGCCGTTTCAATGCCTTCGGCCGTCACCCGCAATCCGCAGGCTTCGCCCAAGCCGACCAAGAGCCGCACGATTCGCCGCAGGTTTCCGTTGGGCTCCTCGGCCGCGACCATCGAAACGAAACGCCAGCCGAACAATTCTTGCACGCCGCCGGCCAAAGACGTAAGCGCGGCATCCAGAGTCGGTGCCTCGAGGACGTCGCGCGTCATTTCAAAGAGTCGCTCGAGCTCGGTAACCGAACCGGGGCGGCCCGAAACAGTTCCGATTTGTTGCATCGGTAGGGCCTACTTCCCGCCTTCACGGAGGCCCCCTACCTCGCGATGTGCCGAAAGATAAGCGCGAGTGCCGCGATCGTCAGCGCCGCGGCTACCAAGAGCAGCAACCGTTGCGACTGCATCCGCAACGAAAGGCGTGCCCCAAGCGGGCCACCGAGCAGACCGCCGATCGCCAAAGGGATCGCATAGACCCAGCGGATGTCGTGCTGAACCACATGTGTCAGAAAACCCAACGGTGAGGTCAGAAGGATACCGAAATGCGATGTGGCGCTGATTGCGTGCGCCGGAAGATCGGAAAAATAGAGCAGCGAGGGAACCAGTATGACGCCGCCGCCCACACCAAAAAGGCTGGAGATAAAACCGACCACGAAACCCACGATCAAGCTGCCGGGCCAGGGCATTCCAAGCAGTACATTTACGTTTGCGGTGCTAGTCGAATCCGGTTTACGTTTGGCGCGATTCAGAAAGATGTCGGCTGAAACTCCGATCAGGAGCGCCGCAAAAAGCCAATCGAAAACGCGCGGCGAGGCGTGTGTGACGGCGATTGCCCCCAGAACGCTGCCGGGAATTGCGCCGGCTCCCACCAGCCAGCCGGTTCGAAGGTGAACGCGCCGCTGCAGCAGGTAGGTCAGCGCGCCGCTGCCGCTGTTGGTAATGACTAGGGCGAGCGAGGTTCCTGCAGCCACGGCCGGCGGCAAATTAAGAAACAAACGCAGGATTGGGACGATGATGAACCCGCCGCCCAATCCCACCATCGAGCCGAAAACGCTGGCGGCAAAGCCGGCTACGAAGAGCCAAAAATAAATCATGCACTTGGCTCATGCCGCCCTCGCGGCTCGTCTAGACTCTTCCTATATAGCGACGGTCTCTTGTATCAATACGGATGACGTCGCCCGGGTTCACGAACAGCGGAACGTTTACCACGGCGCCGGTTTCAAGCGTGGCCGGTTTCGTGGTGCCCTGCGCGGTATCGCCTTTGAATCCGGGATCGGTCGTTTCGACGCGAATTTCCACGTGCGCGGGCAAATCGCAGCCGATCGGAACGCCGTCATGAAACTGAACGTCGACGACCATGCCGTCTTTGAGGAAGTCGGCCGGTCCGCCGATCAGGTCGCGCTGCAGCGTCACGTTTTCGAACGTTTCCTGATCCATGAAATGATAGCCGTCTGCGTCGTTGTAAAGCATCTGCATCGCGCGGTTGTCCACCATCGCGCGCTCGAGCTTTTCGCCGGCACGGAACGTGCGTTCCACCGTCGATCCGGTCTTAACGTTCTTCATACGCGTGCGTACGAAGGCGGACCCTTTACCGGGCTTCACGTGCTGGAACTCGATCACGGTCCAGAGCTGGCCTTCAACGACGATGGTGATGCCGTTGCGAAGCTCGTTTGAAGAGATCACGATTTGCCCAGCAGCCAACGCGCCAAGTAGAGGTTCCAATCAAGCTGGGTCGCGTGGCTCGCCACCCAGCCGAGTCCGCTGCGGTCAGTCCGGAGTCCGCGTGTCGCGGCGTCCGGCGCGATGTATGTGATGGCGCTGGACCGTTCAGATGGCGTGTTCGTCGCTGCCAATAGCGCTTGCGCGGGAATCTCGCCCTGCAGAAAGCTCAGTGCCGTCTTGGACCACGTATCGGGAGGGACGCGCGCTGCGCGAAGGATGGCCAATACGCGCTGATTTTGGTGCAGGTGCCTGTATACGATTGCCAGGATCGCTGCAGTGTCGCCGTCGTCGTAACCTTTCTTTTGGGATTTCGTGAACGCGCTCTGCAAGTCGCTTGCGGCGAGCTGGTTGCGTCCCAAAGTGAGATAGAGCACGCCGCGGTTTGCCAGCGCGTCGTCGGAGCCCTTGGCAATCGCAACACCGAACGATGCGACGGCCTCTCCGGTTTGGCCGGCGATCCAATAGAGAATGGCGCGCGTGTCCAGCGGGGAGCTGTTCGACTGCAAACCAATCGCTTTATCGTTGTCCGCAAGCGCTCGCGGAAGCGAACCGGCTGACGCGTGAACGACCGCGCGGTCGTCGTAGAGCGAGTAATCCTTGGGCGCAAGGGCGATCGCCTTTGTGAAGGCAACCAGCGACTCGTTGTACCGGCGCTTCGTCCAGCGAAAAACACCGAGGTGCCCGTAACTCCAAGAGTCGCCCGGGGCCGCGGCTATGGCGCGATAGAGCGTTCGATCGCACGCGGCATCGTTTCCGGCAGCGTAATACACGTTCGCGAGAGAGTGGAGCGTCGCCGTGTCATTCGGCTTTAGGTCCAATACTTTGTTGTAATCAGCGATTGCCGCCGCATGGCGATCGAGCGACTCTTCGGAATCCGCGCACCGGCCGTACATCGTCGCCAGCGCCTTGGTGTCGGTGTTGAGCGGTATCGCGGCGGAGTAAGCGGCGATGGCGGCAACGTAATGTTCCTGCGCGTAGAATGTGTCAGCGCGGAGGGTTACTACATCCGGATCTCCGGCTTTTAGTGACTGCGCACGATCCAAATCCTTGATAGCGTCGTCATATCGTTTGAGATAATACTCCGCATACGCACGCAGATAGTAGTCGCTCTCGTTTTGAGTATCCGTGGTGAGTAGTTGGCTTATGAGTTGAACCGCTTGTTTCCATTTTTTGTTGTTGATCGCGGCCCAAGCCTGATCGGCTAAAGTTCCTGAAGCTTGAGCGCCGGCGGCGGCCGGTGAGATGACGGCTAGCGCAAGGATCAGAACTCCGGAGGTGAAGCGCTTCATCGGCGAACCCTGCCATACGGGATTGCTTTCTCCTCCCCGGCGCGCAGCCGGGCGATGTTTTCCCGGTGCGTATATACAATGAAGGCCGCCGCGAAAATCCCATATGCTGCGAACCATGGATTGCGCGTAAAATACGCGAGCGCAACTGCGGCCAGCACGCTGCCCAACATCGAACCGACGGAAGAGTAACGCGTCGAAAGGGCGCCGATTGCCCAGCCGCCGATGGCGACGAGTCCCGCGGGCCACGATAGCGCGAAGATCGCGCCGAAAGAAGTCGCGACGCCCTTGCCGCCTTTCCACCCGAGCCACGGCGAAAAGCAATGACCGAGCACCGCGCAAGCGGCGATAAGTGCAACACCGTACGGCGGCAAGATGTCGCGATGTAAGAGGAAGTACGCAGGAAAGAACCCTTTGAACGCGTCCAGCACGAGCACGGCCGCCGCGCCGCCTTTGCCGATCGTGCGCAGCGCATTCATGGCGCCGGTATTTCCGCTGCCCGCTTGCCGGATGTCGGTCCGGAAAAACGCGATTCCGATGAGATAACCGAACGGGATGGAGCCGATCAAGAACGCGCCGATCGCCAAGAGTGCGAGGATCATTCCCGGGCCTCGCGCGTGCGTTCGCGAAATTGTAGCGCCAGCGGCACGCCCTCGAAATCGAAGTTTCTCCGGATCGTGTTTTCAAGAAAGCGCCGGTAGGAAGGCTGCACGAGCTTCGGATCGTTGACGTGGAAGACGAACAGCGGCGGGTGCACGCCTGGCTGCGAAGCGTAGAGAATTTTCAAGGGCTTGCCGCCGGCCGCCGGCGCCGGATGCGCGAGCGAAGCGTCGCGCACGATCGCGTTCAGCTGGGGCGTGGGAACGCGGCGGTCCAAATTCTCGGCCACGTGCGTCACGACGGGCATCAGGCTTCCAAGGCGGCGCTGCGTTTTCGCCGACAGAAACGCTACAGGCGCAAACCGCGCGAACGGCAACTGTTCGTGGATCACGGTCGTGAGTTCGTTTTGACTGTACTCGCCTTGCTCGCGAACCAGATCCCACTTGTTGCCAACCAGAATGAGGCCTTTGCGCTCTTCGAGGATCAATCCGGCCAAGCGGCGTTCCTGCGCGAGAATGCCTTGCATCGTGTCGAAGAGCAAGATAGCGATATCGCAGCGCGCGATCGCGGCCAGCGAACGCAGCGTCGCGTAGTATTCGATGGCGCCGTGCTGCTTGGGCTTGCTGCGAATGCCGGCGGTGTCGATCAGCCGTAGACGGCGATCTTGAAACGTGAGAATGGAATCGATGGCGTCGCGCGTCGTACCTGGAACATCGGAGACCACCGAGCGTTCGGATCCGATCAGGGCGTTGAGCAGCGAACTCTTGCCGACATTCGGCCGCCCGACGATGGCGATCGCGAGCTCGTCCGACTGTTCTTGCGGGGAAGGTTCGGGCGGCAAAAGTTCGACCACGCGATCCAGCAAGTCGCCGGTGCCCTCACCGTGAATCGCCGACACGCCGAGCGGTTCGCCAAAACCGAGCGCCCCGAATTCGCCATAGATTGACGATTGCGCGTTCGGCGACTCGGCTTTGTTCGCGGCCAAGATCACCGGCCGGCGCGTCTTGCGCAAGATTTTCGCGACGTCGTCGTCGAGCGGATTGCGCCCGGCCGCAGCGTCGACGACGAACAGGATGGCGTCGGCTTCCTGCGCCGCGGCTTCCGCTTGCTTCTGCGTCGCGGCGATCGCGGTATCCGGATTTTTTTCCGCGGCGGGATCGATGCCCGCGGTATCGACCAAACTGAACGTGCGCCCGCGCCATTCGCATAAAGCGTACAAACGATCGCGCGTGACGCCCGGCGTGTCTTCCACGATCGCCATACGCTGACCGATCAGCCGGTTGAAGAGTGCGCTCTTGCCCACGTTCGGCCGCCCGACGATCGCCACGGTCGCGGGACGAAGCATGGCGCCGTCGCGCTGTTCGGCAGTTTGCACGGTCCGGAGGTTTCCGCCGCACTCGGGGTATTCCCGCGGCCACTGCCGAACAGCCGGAGGCCCATGGCGAGCATCTACATCGAAACGTTCGGCTGCCAAATGAACGAAGCGGATTCGCAATACATAGCCGATCGCGCCGCCGCCGCCGGTTACGTTGTGGTCGAGCGGGCGGAAGATGCCAACGTAGTTGTCCTCAACACGTGCACCGTGCGCGACAATGCGGAGCGCCGCGCGTATGGACGCATCGGTTCCTTCAAGCCGCTCAAGCACGCCGATCCGGCGCTCAAACTTGTCGTCACCGGCTGCCTTGCCGAACAGGATCGCGATCGTATGCAGCGCTTGGCGCCGCACGTGGATGCCGTATTCGGCACAGCAGAGCTGGCGCAGCTCGGCGATGCGATACTCCGGTGGCGCGAAGAATTCGCAGAGAGCGCGTTCAGCGAAGAGCGCGCGCTGATCGTGCCACTGGGCGGCGCGGCCGATTGTGTGACGGATGCGTTCTCTTCGGTGCGCGGGTACGTCACGGTGCAGCGCGGGTGCTCGTATTATTGCACGTTTTGCATCGTACCCCACGTGCGCGGCCGTTTCGATCACCGCCCGATGGTCGAGGTCCTGAACGAAACGCGCGCGCGCGTCGCCCAAGGTGCGCGCGAAATTATGCTCGTCGGACAAACGGTGAACGCCTATCGCGATCCGGCCGGTGAGGGTGACTTCGGCGAACTCTGCAAGCAGGCCGCGCGCATTCCCGGCTTGGAGCGGCTGGCATTCATTTCGCCGCACCCTAAAGACTTCACGAAAGAGATGCTGCGCGAGTTGAGCGAGATTCCGCAACTCAATCCGCGGCTGCACTTGCCGATGCAATCTGCCAGCGATCCGATCTTGCGCCGCATGAACCGTAAGTATACGCGCGCTCAGTTCATGGAACGAGTGGAGTGGATCCGCGAATACTTTCCGCAGGCGGCGATCACGACGGACGTCATCGTCGGATTTCCCGGCGAGACAGAGCAAGATTTTCGCGCAACGCTCGATTACATCGCAACGGGCGTTTTTGCGAATGCGTACATGTTCATCTATTCCAAGCGGCGGGGCACGCCGGCTGCGCATTGGGAGCAAGTCGACCCGGCGGTCGCGAGCGAGCGCTTTTCAAGGCTCGCAGATGCGCAGAACACCGTCACGCGATCGTACCACGATCGGAAGATCGGGACGGAAGTTCGTGCACTCATCCAGGGAATATCGAAGAAAGATCGATCGAAGCTGGCCGCCAAGACGCTGGACAACGTCACCGTGATCGCGCCGCTCCCGCCGGACTTCGACGAGCGGCTCTACGCGCGCGAACCGTGGCTCGATATCCGCGTCGATGGCGCCCGCGTGTGGGGATGCAGCGGTTCGATCGTGCGCCGGGCGGAACGCTTTGCGAATGGCGGCGTGACGCTCGAGCAGCCATTAATAAACTTGCTCACAGCGTAGTCGCAAGTTATCCACAGCCCGCCTCCCGAAACGCTGCGAAGCGTGAGCGAGCGGTATTCACCGATGCTCGAGCAGTACTTTGGGATGAAGGCTCGACATCCCGAGGCGATTTTGCTTTCCCGCGTCGGTGATTTTTACGAAGCATACGGAGAGGATGCGGAAAGAATCGCACCCGCGCTTTCGATTGCCTTGACGTCGAAGGAAGCCGGCAGCGGTCAGCGCATCGCGATGGCCGGCGTGCCGCATCACGCGCTTTCACAATACTTGGCGCGCTTGGTGCAGCAACGCTACATCGTGGCGCTCGCCGAGCAGCTCGAGTTGCCGCAGCCGAACAAGCTCGTGCGCCGCGACGTCGTGCGCATCGTGACGCCGGGCACGCTCATCGAAGACCAGCTGCTCGACGGAAAGCAAAACAATTACTTGGCCGCGATCACCGCAGTCGAGGAAACGTTTGGACTGGCCTACGCAGATGTTTCGACGGGCCTGTGCGCCGCGACGGCGCTTTCAGGGGAATCGGCGCACGAAGAACTTTTAGCGGAGATTGGCCGCATCGGCCCTGCGGAGATCGTAGCCGACGTTCCGCCGGGATTACGCGCCTCATTTTCCATGGCGCTCGAAAGCTCGGACGTGCGCGTGGCCGCGCCGGCGCTCTGCTCGGTCGAGAGCCGCGACCGGCGATCGGTCGAAGGATTTTCGCTCGACGAAGCTTTGGCGATGCATCGCGCGCTCGACGCGCTGGTCGGCTTCGTCCGGCGTTCGGGCGTTGCAAACCAGGACGAGAGCACGCTAAGAGCGCCGCAATTTTACCGGAACCGCACGTTCCTGTCGCTCGATCCCAATACGCGCAAGAACTTGGAACTCGTGAAGGCGCAAGGCGCGAATCCCAAAGCGACGCTGCTGGCGACGCTGGACAAATGCGCCACGTCGATGGGCTCGCGGCTGCTGGCGCGCTGGATTCTCGCGCCGCTGGTCGACAAGGAGGCAATCGCTGCGCGGCAGGATGCGGTGGCGGCGCTTATCGCCGAGCACGTCCGGCGCGAGTCGATGCAAGAGCTCTTGCGCGGCTGTTTCGATCTGGAGCGCATATCACAGAAGGTACGCTTCAAACGTGCGCTGCCGCGCGACCTCGCATCGCTTCGCCGGACGCTCGAAAACCTGCGGCCGCTGCGCCAAGTAACGCCGCCCGCGTTGCGCGCGTATGCCGAGCGGATGGGCGACTTCGCAGAGATGCTGGCAGATCTCCAAGCGACCCTCGCTGAGGATCCGCCCGCTCAGTTGAACGACGGCGGCATCATCCGGCCGGGCGCCAACGCCGAGCTGACCGAATGCGTGAGCTTGCGCACCGACGCGCGCGCGAAGCTCTCCGAACTCGAAGAACGCGAGCGCGAGCGCACCGGCATCAAGACGCTGAAGATAAAGTACGTCAGCACATTCGGTTATGCGATCGAAGTCGGCAAAAGCCATGTGTCGAGCGTGCCGGCGGATTACGTGAGAAAGCAAACGCTAACGACGGGCGAGCGATACACCACCCCGGAGCTCAAGGAGCTCGAGATCGCTATCTCCACCGCGCAATCGCGCCAACTGCGTCTCGAAGAGCAACTTTTCGGCGCCCTCGTGGATCGCATCGCCGCACGCATCGACGATCTGCTCTCCGCCGGCGAGGCGCTGGCCGAAGTGGACGCACTGGCTTCACTCGCGCAGTGTGCGGCCGAGCGTGGATACGTCCGCCCGGAATTCGTCGAGCCGAGCATCATGGATATCGAGGATGGCCGCCATCCCGTCATGGAAGCTATCCTGCGCACGAATTTTGTTCCCAACGATCTGCATTTGCGCGAAAACGATCATCGCTTCGTGCTGCTCACCGGCCCGAACATGGGCGGCAAATCGACCTATCTGCGGCAGGCGGCGCTGCTGACGATCTTGGCGCAGATCGGATCGTTCGTGCCGGCAAAATCGGCGCGCCTCGGCATCGTCGATCGAATTTTTACGCGGATCGGAGCGGGCGACGATCTCGCGTCGGGACAATCGACATTCTATCTCGAGATGGCCGAAGCTGCCAACATCCTGCGGTGCTGCACGCGGCACAGTTTATTGCTCATCGACGAAGTCGGCCGCGGAACCGGGACGATCGACGGCTTGTCAATCGCGCAGGCAATCAGCGAGTTCTTGCTCGGTCTGGAAGATCAAGCGCCGATGGTGCTGTTCGCCACGCATTTTCACGAACTGGTGGCGCTGGCCGAACACTGGAAGCTCGTCGCCAACTACCACATTACGGCGGTCGAAAAAACCGGCGCGGATGGCGGCCCGGTCTTTTCACATCGCGTACTGACGGGCAGCACTTCGCGCTCGTTCGGCATCGAAGTCGGACGCATGGCGGGTTTGCCCGACGCCGTCGTCGAGCGCGCGCAAGAGATCGCCGACGCACTTTCCGGAAAAGCCGACGTGGAAGAGCAAGTGCCGCTGCGCCGCCGGCTGCCGAAGGTCGTCCCCGCCGAGCGGCAACTGACTTTTCTCGACAAGTAGATGATCCACGTTCTCGACCCGCAAACCGTCGGACAGATCGCCGCCGGGGAAGTGATTGAACGGCCGCTCTCGGTCGTCAAAGAACTGGTTGAGAACTCCGTCGACGCCGGCGCCACGCGCGTCGCCGTTTCATTAGAAGAAGGCGGCACATCGCTGATCGAGGTTGCCGACGACGGCGGCGGCATCGAGCCTGAATATCTCGCCTTGGCAGCGCGCCGACATGCCACGAGCAAACTGTCGCAGGCCGTCGATCTCGAATCGATTTCGACGCTCGGATTTCGCGGCGAAGGTCTCGCGAGCATCGCGGCCGTCGCGCAGCTCGAAATCGTTTCACGCATACCCGAGAGCGACGTCGGCACGCGCGTGACCGCACATGCCGAAGATGTGAGTGCGGTTGAAAAAGCGGCCGCGCCGGTCGGAACGATCGTGCGGGCGCGCGATCTTTTTGGCAACGTGCCGGTCCGGCGGGAGTACCTGAAATCGCCTACGGCTGAACTCACCCGTATCTCCGGCTGGCTCTCGACGTTCGCGCTGGCCTATCCGAATGTAACCTTTTCGCTACGGCATGACGGAAAAGAATTATTCGTTATGCCCGCCGTCCGCGACGAGCAAGCGCGTTTGGCGATGGTCTTCGGCAAGTCGGTAGCCGAAACACTGATTCCGATCGACGGCGAACCGGCACGCAGCATGCACGGCACGCTTTCCGGTTTCATCAGTTCGCCCGGAAACGATCGTTCCGACCGGCGCATGCAGTTGTTGTTCGTCAACGGGCGGTTGTTGCGAAGTACGCTGCTGGCCGGGGCGTGGAGTGCGGGGTATGCAACGTTTGCGATGACCGGGCGGCAGCCGTACGGCGTGCTGTTTCTGCAGTTGCCGCCCGATCAGGTCGACCCCAATATCCATCCGACGAAGAGCGACGTGAGGCTCCGGTACGGGCATCAAGTCGCCGACACGGTCAAGCGCGCGATCGCCGTAACGCTGCGTAACCATGCGGCGCGCCGTTTTGGCGATGCGGTCACGGTTTCGGCGGCTCCGGAAAGCATCGACGCGAGCCTCGCGCACTTGCAAACCCTGTTCGAACGCGTGCCCGCCGACGATCCGGCTGAAACCGGCGCGCAAAGCGGGCTGCGCGTGCTTGCGCAGATCGATCGAACATACATTCTTGCGAGCGACGGCAGCGCGCTCGTGCTCGTCGACCAGCATGCCGCGCACGAGCGAATTGCGTACGAGCGCATTGTCGCGGCTGCAACCGCGGCAACGCCGCCGGCGGAGCCGCTGCTGGTGCCGTTTACTTTCGAGCTGACCGCCGAGCGGGTCGCAGCGCTCGAACGCGTGCTCGAACCCTTGCGTGAGAGCGGGCTCGAAATCGAACCTTTTGGCGACCGCAGTTACCGGATCGTCGCGACGCCCGCCGGCTACGGCGCGCGCGCGTTCGACATCGCCGGTTTTTTGGACGATCTGACCGAGCAGCCGAAGGAGCGCGATGTTCGAGAACGCGTGTGGGCTTCGCTAGCTTGTCACTCAGTGACGCGCGCCGGCGAACGCCTCGATATGCCGGAGATGAGTACGCTCGTCGATCGTCTGCAAATCTGTGAAAACCCGATGCATTGCCCACACGGGCGCCCGACCATCGTGCGCCTGGAACCGAGCGCCATCGCCCGGCTATTCAAACGGTGACCGCCGCTTCCGGCGTGCTCCTCCTCGCCGGACCGACCGCATCGGGAAAGACCGAGCTTGCGATCGAGCTCGCGAAGAAGTGGAACGCGGAAATTGTCAACGCAGACTCGCGCCAAATCTATCGCGGTATGCCGATTGGAACGGCGGCGCCGACGCGCGAACAGCTCGCAGCCGTTCCGCACCATCTGGTCGGTTTTCTCGACCCGCAAGATCGTTATTCCGCGGCGCGTTTTTCTGCCGACGCCGCAGCCGCTATCCAAGCGATCCACGCGCGCGGGAGGCGTGCGATCGTGGTGGGTGGGACCGGCTTTTACATTCGGGCGCTCACGGGCGCCGTCGATCTGGCTCCGCAGTACGACGAACTCGTGCGCGAACGTTTGGCGCGGGAAACGCACCTGCACGATGCACAATTCTTGCACGAATGGCTGACGGTGCGAGATCGCGAGCGTGCCGCAACGATCCATCCGCAAGATACATACCGCGTGTTGAGAGCGCTGGAAGTCGCGCTGGCGCCGGATTCGGCGAGGAGAGCGGGACCGATAGAGTCATTGCGTTCGGCCGGCATCCCGTTTCTCAAAGTGTTTCTGAAAGTCGATGAAAGTGAGCTGCAAGAACGCATCATCCGGCGGACCGACGCGATGCTGCAGGCCGGTTTCGTGGAAGAAGCAGAGCGCATCGGCGAAAAGGCCGTGGCGGCAAATGCGGTCGGCTATCCGCAAGCGATCGCGTACGCGCGCGGATGGTGCACGTACGAGGAATTGCGCGATTTGCTCGTTCGAACGACGCGGCGCTACGCCAAACGGCAAACGACCTGGTTTCGCAGCGAACCCGATATCGTGACCGCTGCACGGCACGACGTCGAACGGTTGGCAAGGGAAAGTCTGCGATGGGTTTGAAGCGTCGTTTATGCCCGGGAGCCTTCAGGATACATACCTCGCTGAAGTTCGACGGCAAGGCGTCGCCGTTACGATCTATTTGGTCAACGGCTTCCAATTGCGCGGAGTGGTCAAGGGTTTCGATCCCTTCACGATTTTGATCGAATACGAGCGCAAGACCCATTTGGTCTACAAACACGCCGTTTCAACTATTTCGCCGCAGGGCCCGTTCGCAACGCCGGGCGGCGACGCGGGAGCGGTTGCGCCGGCAGCGGCGGCAGAGGTCACAACTTCGTAATGCCCGGCGTAGCCGTGACCAAGATGCACGGCGCGTTCAACGATTTCGCGGTCATCGATCGGCGTAACTCTGCGGAGATGCCGAGCCCTGAAAATCTTGCGCGCCAACTCTGCGATCGTCGCGGCGGCGTGGGCTGCGACGGCTTGCTGCTGATCGAACCTTCGAGTGTCGCCGATGCGCGCATGCGGATATTCAACGCGGATGGGACCGAGGCCGAAATGTGCGGCAACGGATTGCGTTGCGCCGTTCGCTTTCTTTCCGAATCCGGGGCGGGAAATAGTTTTCGAATCGAAACGGCTGCCGGCATCCTTGCGGCCGAAGTGCTGAGTGCCGGGGAAACCTATCAGGTGCGTACGCAGATCGGCGTTCCCCGCTTCGAACCGCGCACGCTGCCTTTTTCGAACGCTGCGTACGCCGAAGTCGGCAACCCGCACGTCGTCATCTTTGAAAAGACGCTCGATTCAATAGATTTGATCCAAGCTGCAACAAAGCTTCAGCCAAGTTTCCCGGCCGGCGTAAACGTGCACGTAGCCGTGGTGACGGATCCTCATCGTCTCGACGTCCAGCATTGGGAGCGCGGCGTCGGGCTTACGCGCGCTTGCGGCACCGGCGCGGCGGCTTGCGCGGCGGCCGCGATACGTTTCGGCATGGCGAAAAGTCCGGTTGAGGTTCACGTTCCGGGTGGCGTGCTTACTATAGAATGGAGCGGCGCGGGCGAAGCGTTTCTTACGGGCCCGGCGGTACGCGTGTTCGACGCGAACGTCGCCGCGTTGCATGCAGCTCCCGTCTAACGAACTAGCGGTTTCAATCCGCGATGCGCTGCCGGCCGATGCGGCGCGGATCGCTGCCCTTGCGGTGCAGTTGGGATACGAGGTTCCGCTCGAGCACATCGAAGCCGTGCTGCGTTCTCCCGAGCCCGACCGCGCTGTCTTGGTGGCCGTCGTTCCGCGCGCGGGCGTGGTCGGCTGGACGGTGATCGTGCGCCAGGATACGCTCATTGCAAGCCGCCGCGCCGAGATTGCGGGGTTGGTGGTCGAGGATGAGTTTCGCGGACACCGGATTGGCGAGCTGCTGGTTGAAGCTGCCGAAGATTGGGCGCGCAAGAAAGGCTGCACGACATTAAGGTTGCTCTCAAACGTCGTGCGGGAACGCGCGCATACATTCTATGCGCGCCTCGGTTACGATGTGCTCAAGACCGAGTACGTTTTCCAAAAAGCATTGTGATCGAACTCGCTTACTGCGACTCGGCGGGCCGCATTTTTTACGACGGCAAGAACGAACCGCTGGCGGACGGCGGCTTAGTGCGCGCCGTCGGATCCGGCGAGCTCGTTCCGACGCCGCCGGGAACCGTGCCGATGGTCTTGCCCGGGCGTCACCCACGCGTGGTCAAAGGCATCGCCCGCCGGCGTCAGACGCTCGCAGTCATGGTGCCCGCCGGATATACGCGCTTGCTGTTGCCCGCGTACGAGCGCGACCCCGGTGCGCCCGCACTTCCGCTATTCGGGTACACGTTTGCTTGCGCGATCGACGATACGCTGCACGTCGCCGCGATGCGAACGGACGAAGGGGAAGATTGGCAGCCCCGCACCTTCGCGCCCAACGAGCTCGAATTGCTGGTCAAAAAACGTCTAGAAGACGATGCCGGAAATCGCGTGCTGCGCCAGCTGGCGAAGTGCTCGCTCGAGTACAGTTGTTTTACGGCGCAAAACGTTTTCTTGGAACGCGGCGAAGCCGCGCTCCCGGTTTCGCCTACATGTAACGCGCGCTGCGTTGGCTGTATCTCGGAGCAAGAACCGGATACCGGCGTGCCGTCGCCGCAGACGCGCATCGCAGAGGAAGTGACCGCCAAGGAGCTCGCGCGCGTGGCTATTCATCATCTCGAGCGCGTGCCGGAAGGCATCGTTTCCTTTGGGCAAGGATGTGAAGGCGAACCGCTCCTGCGTTCGATCGCGATCGCACGAGCTGTCGCGCTGATTCGCGAGCGTCAACCCAACGGCGTTGTGAATCTCAACACCAACGGCAGCCTTCCCTCGGCTTTACAACGCTGCATCGATGCCGGGCTTCAGGCGGTGCGCGTGAGCCTCAACTCGTTCCGGCCGGAAGTGTACGCCGCCTATTACCGGCCGATTGGCTATGATTTGGACGACGTATTCGCGTCGATCCGCCTGGCCTGCGACGCGGGAATTCGCGTATCTTTAAACCTGCTCACGCATCCCGGCGTTACCGACGACGTTTCGGAATTAGAGGCGATGCGCGATTTCTTGGGCACCGTCAAAGTGGACATGATTCAGACGCGCACGCTCAACATCGACCCGGAGTGGTATTTTGCGACTGTCGGGCGTCCCGCGCGCGCCGCAGGAATGCGCGAAGCGATCGCCGAGATGCGCACCACCGGCGTGCGCGTCGGCAACTTCACGCACACGCACTAGCTCAGGATGACACTGGTGCAGCCGTTACGTGTTTGTGGATCGCGTCCAGAATGACTTCGGTAGACGAGATAGTAGTCACGGGATTTTTCTCGTCGAGCGAATCGAAAATCAACTTGTTGCGCGGATTGTTGACGCGCGCGATACACTTTGCGGTTGAATTTTTCTTCGTAATCAGGCAGACGACTAGGTTATCTTCATCGTCGCCCGTGTCGGCGATAACGACGTCCGCGCGTTTGAGCCCAGCCTGTTCCAACACTAGCGGATCGCAGCCGTCGCCGACGACCGTGACGTTGCGCTCGAGCAGCTGCTCGAGCAGCCGCGCTTTGCGTTCGGCTTTCTCGACGATGACGACTTCGTGACCCTGTCCAACCAGCGCGCGCGTCAAATACGATCCGACCTTGCCGCCGCCGACGATCAGTACGAACATCAGCCTACCCCCTCGGGCACGCGGGCGTCGGTAAACATCTGCGCAAACTCGCTGATCGCTTCGGGAGCGACGATCGCGTTGATTTCATCGCTCTCCGCAAGCACCGTGTCGTTGGCGGCCACACGCACGCTCTTCCCGGTTCGAATTGCGGCGATTCGAATGCGGCCGGCGCGCTCGAAGTCCGACACGCGCTTGCCCGCATCGGCGGCGCGGATTGTCGCCGTCAGCGAGGTGACTTTTCCGAAATCAAATGATTGCAGCGTATCCCACGGCGCTTCCATCAGCACGTCGCGTATCATTTTGGCGCCCGTCGTCGTCGGACAAACCGTATCGATCCCGAGCTCGCGATACATCATTCCGCGCGTGGGGTCGTAGATGCGCGCGACGATCTTCTTGATGTGAAACATGCGCTGCGCGATCAGCGCCGCCATGACGTTGCGGTTATCGCCGTTCGTAACGGCAATGAAGCCGTCGGCTTGCGCCGCGCCCGCGTGTTTGAGTACGTCGTAATCGATGCCGGTCCCGACGACGACGTGGCCCTTGAATTTCTGCCCCAAGCGCTTGAAAGCGTTGGGATCTTCGTCGACGACGATGACTTCGTGACCGTCGGCGTCGAGAAGCTTCGCGAGGGTCGAACCGACGCGGCCGCAGCCGACGATGAGGTATCTCATGGATGTTACCTGAAACTTTTGGATAGCGTTGCGCGTTTTCCCGTCCGGTTGCTTTCGGCAGGAGGGGGAGGGAGCCGACCGAACCTACGGGGGCACGAATTTCCGGGGCGTGGCTCAGCTTGGTAGAGCGCTTCGTTCGGGACGAAGAGGCCGCTGGTTCGAATCCAGTCGCCCCGAAATTCTTTCAATAGGCACTCAGCGCAAGGGCCCATCTTTGTTCGCAAAATTTAGCCCGGCATCCGGACGCGTTCTGCGCGCGGCCGAACAAGAGTGCCGAAATCACAATCACTACTACATCGGCGTCGAGCATTTGCTCGTCGCTTTGATGCAGGAACCCGACGGCGCGATTTTCCAGCGTTTGAGCAGCGAAGGCATCGATCCGGCCGAAGTGCATGCCGAGATTCGCCGCGCGCTCGGCACCGGCGAAGATCGCAGCTGGGAAGGAATACTGATCACACCGCGCGTTCGCAGCGTCGTCGCCATTGCGGAAAGCAACACCGGGAAGCTCGTGGAGCCCGTCGACCTGCTTGTGGCGATAGAGATGGAAGGCGGAAGCCGGGCCGCTGAAATCCTGCGGCGGTCGCGTGCACGAGTTTAGCGCTTACTTCTTACATCTGATCGACCACTTCGGCTACCTCGGGCTGTACGTCGTAATGACGCTTGCCAACATCGGCGCGCCGGTCGGAAGCGAGTTGATTCTGCCGGCTGCCGGCGCGCTGGCTGCGACCGGCCATCTCTCGAGCCCGTGGCTTGCGATCCTGGTTGCCGTCGGCGGCGAACTCACCGGCCAGAGCATCGGGTACGCCGTCGGCCGGTATGGCGGCCGGCCGTTCGTCGAGCGCTACGGAAAGTACGTGCGGCTCCATCATGCAGAACTCGACCGCGTCCACAACTTTTTCACGCGGTGGGGCAGTTTCGCGATCTTTATTTGCCGCTTCGTTCCTTTTATAAGGGGCGTCGCCGGCGTTCCGGCCGGGATCGCCGAGATGCCGCTCGTGCCGTTCTATTTCTGGACGTCTTGCGGCTCGCTGATATTTTGCGGCGGATTCATATTCCTGGGCGTCAACCTTGGCGCGCACGCAAGCGCCGTGGGCGACGCTTTCCGAAAATACGCCGGGCTGGCAGCGTGCATAGCCGTCGTCGCGATCGCGCTCTATTTTATCGTTAAGAACGGGATGCGAAAAAAACAAGCGAATTCCTGAGGCGAATGGCCGCACCCCTCGCTGAAACCCTCGCGCAGATCCCGGACGTACCCGGTGTCTATATGATGCTGGATAAAAACGGCGACGTTCTCTACATCGGAAAAGCCGTGTCGCTGCGAAACCGCGTGCGTTCGTATTTTCAAGACAGCGCCGTCCATCACGTCCGCACGCAAGCGATGGTCGAGCGCGTGCTCGACGTGCGCACCGTCGTGGTTACGAACGAAATCGAAGCGCTGATCCTCGAGGCGAACCTCATAAAGCGCTATCAGCCGCCCTACAACGTGCGGCTGCGCGACGATAAACGTTATCCCTATTTAAAAGTGACGAACGAACCGTTTCCGCGCGTGCTGTTTACGCGTGTCGTCAAAAACGACGGCGCGCGTTATTTTGGACCGTACACGAATGCGCACGGCTTGCGCGAGCTGATCGACCTCGTGAGGCTCGTCTTTCCTTTGCGGACCTGTCCCGAACCGATCGACGGGCGGCGCCGCCGTCCGTGCCTGCAATACCACATCAAACGTTGCCTGGCGCCGTGCGTCGGTTACCAGAGCCAAGACGACTACGATCGCATGATAGAAGAAGTCGTGCTCTTCCTGGAGGGCAAACAAGAATCGCTGCTTTCGCGCTTGCAGCGCGAGATGGTGACGTCGGCGGAAACCTACAATTTCGAATCGGCCGCGCGTTTGCGCGATCGCATCGTCGCGGTGCGGCGCGTGACCGAAGCGCAGCAGGTCGTGTGGCGGTCGCGGATCGACATGGACCTCCTCGGGCTCGCGCGAGCGCAGGGTCAAGCCTGCGTGCAAGTCTTCATGGTGCGCGCCGGCAAACTGCTCGCGCAGGAGCACTTCATACTCGATGGCGTTGCCGACCAGCCCGATTCGGTGCTCTTCAGCGAATTCTTGAAGCAGTTTTACACCGCACGCACGGCCGGCGCGCCGGAGCCGCCCGGACTCTCGCCGCTCGCCGCGGTGCGCACGGCCCGCGGCGTCGAGGCGCCGGTGCCGCTGCCGAAACCAAACGCCAAGGCGCTACGCAGCGCTGCCAGCGCGATTCCAAAAGAAATCCTGGTGCAGGCGTTGCCGCTCGATAACAGCGTGATCGAGGCGTGGCTGACCGAGTACAAGGGAACGCGCGTCCGGGTGTTGCTACCGCAGCGCGGCGAACGCGCGCGATATTTGAAGCTCGTGCAGAAGAACGCCGAGCAAAACCTGAAGGCGTTCCTCGCACACCAGGAAGTGCAAGAAACGGCGCAAGCCCAGTCGTTGACGGAACTCGCGGATGCGCTCGAACTTCCCGAGCCGCCGCACCGGATCGAGTGTTACGATATCTCGAACATTCAAGGGTCAAATCCCGTCAGTTCGATGGTTGTATTCATTGAAGGGCGAGCGAAGAAGAGCGACTACCGCAAGTTCAAGATCCAATACGACAAAGGGCCCAACGATTTTGCGATGATGCAAGAGACCTTGCGCCGCCGCTTACGGTACTTGCGCACCAAGACGGATATCGACGTCGCCCGCCGCGATGGGGAAGACAGCAAAGAAACGACGCAAACCAAACTCGTCGATGAGCTCGCGCGTAAAGAGAAATTCAATAAGAAACCGGATTTGCTGTTGATCGACGGCGGCAAAGGCCAATTGAGCGCCGTGATGGAGGTGCTCGAAGAGATGGACATGACGGGACTTTCGGTTGCGGGCCTTGCCAAAGAGCACGAATGGTTGTACGTGCCGGGCCAGTCCGAACCGATCGTTCTGCCGCCCAATTCAGCTGCGCTGCACCTGGTGATGCGGATTCGCGACGAGGCGCACCGTTTCGCGGTTACCTATCATCGTCAACGCCGCGGAAAAGAGATGACACGCTCGGCGGTCGATGCGCTGGCAGGGGTCGGTCCGGTTCGAAAGAAGCGCTTGCTGATTGCCTTTGGTTCCGCAGCCGGCATTCGGCGCGCGAGCGTTGATGAAATTGCGGCGGTGAAGGGCATGACACCGGCTTTGGCCTCGCGAGTGAAGGCCGCTCTCGAGAAGTCGCCCTAAAAGGAGTGACGATGCATCTACTGATCCGCCTGATTCTGAACGCGCTGGCCTTTTGGCTCATCGCAAAGTACGTGCCGGGCTTTCACATGGCTGGCATGTGGACGCCGCTTATTGCCGCCGTTATCTTCGGCATCGTGAACGCGATCGTGCGTCCCATCGTGCTCTTGCTGACGCTGCCGATCACGATCGTGACGCTCGGTTTGTTCATCATCATCGTCAACGCGCTGATGTTCTGGCTGGTCACCTGGATTACGCCGAACTTTAAGGCCGACGGATTCGGGCCGGTGCTAATCGGCGCGATCATCATGATGGTCTGGTCATTCATCGTGAATCAGATCTTCAAAGCTGAAGAAGGCGCGACCGCAAGACCGGCTTAAGCGTTAAGGCTTCGTCGCGAAGAACGTCGGATTGTCGTAATCGCCGTACAACACGTCGAGCGACTCGCCGAAGGCTTCCACATGCATCGCCACCGGCAAGGCTTTTGCATTAACCCACAGCGTTTCAGCTGCGCCGGATTGATCGATCAAGCGGTAGCCGGCAACGGGCATGGCGTAAAGCGATTTGTGGCCGAGCGCCGTCACGGTGAACACGTCGCGCACATTGCTCGACAGATCGCCGCCCGGTTGCGTCGCGCAGTCGAGGAGTAGCTGGTTCTTCGAAACGCCGGCCGTTGCGACGCGCGCCGGCGCCGACGGCGAGAGTTGGATCGTAGCTACGGCGCCGTTCGGAAATTTCTCGACCAACTGCACCGATTGGACGCGCGCGAACGCAGTCCGCATTTGGCTGATGGCCGCATATGGGTCGGTTGCCGCGTTTGCCGCAATGGGGCCGAGCGCCAGCAGGGCGATGGTCACTGCACAGACCGTACGCATGGTTGGTTCCTCCTGGGTCCTGGGGCTGCAGCTAGCTTTTACCCACTCCGTGTTATACTAGACGGCGGTCTTAATGTACGGGGCTGAAATAGGTTCGACGGGAAGATCCGCGATCAACGTAAGCAGGCGGAGTTGCGAGCACTCCTAAAACGATCGCAAGCGTTCTAAACGCAAATAACCAATACGCACTGGCTGCCTAATCTAGGTTAGCCACCGGACGCGAAGAGTCGGCCCGAACTACTTCGCACTCCGGTCACGAAATCGGGCTGGCACGATCGACCGACTCTAAGGTCGTGTAAGAAACAGAGTCTGCTGCGAACGGTAATCCACGCTTTGAGGAGTACGTTCGAGTAAGTAAAAATCGAAGCTAAGCCTGGAGAAAGCTTTGGTCCGGCTTTTCGGACTCGGGGGGCAGCACCCCGACAGCTCCACCAATTGCCCGCTGTAGCTGCGAAATGCGCAAAGTTTTCGCATTTCAGTACTTATCGAAAAATCACGTTCATTTCAGTACTTACGGGGGGCATTTCAGTACTTACGCGCGCGCGAGGGCCAGATCGCCCCTAGGCTTCTTCCGAACAGCGAACAGACAAGAGGCGCACCGCCACCCACGGTTTCACGCGCTGACGGAGAACAAGAGGGTGGACTGCTTGTGCAGGCGCGCGGAAATAGCCGGGGTCAACTGATCTTTGAGGATTTGGTCAAGTTCGAGGAGGTATGGACGTGAAAGTACAGCTTGGCGCGGTCTGGCATTTCAGCTTTGCCGTCAGAGACCCGGAGAAGAGCGCGCAGTTTTGGACCAAGAACTTCGATCTGCAGGAAATGTTCCGGTCCGATGAGGCCATCGCGCTGACGAACGACGCGATTATCATCGCGTTCTTCAAAGGCACACCACATCCGGAGACGATCGACCACTTGTCGTTTCACCTCGACAGTATGCGTGCGCTGCGCGAAGCACTCGAGACGTTGAAGAAAAACGGCGTAGAACTGGAAGATCCGGGCGACGAGATCGGCCCCACAGCGCCGGGCTCGCCGCATATGGGTCTGTGGTTTCACGATCCGGACGGGTATCGCTGGGAGCTCTCGGTTCAGAACGGTGCCCGAGCGGGCTAACCGCGCAGGGCTAATGAGGCGATATGCACTATGGGTTTCTTCCGTTCATTAAATACAGATAGCAAAAATTTAGATACGGAAACTGTATTGGATACTTCCTACGCGAAGGCACAACCCCGCAGTGTGCCACGATAACTAGACTTCGTATGATCTAGGCCGCTTTTGGAAGCAAGTCCTTGGCGCGAATCGTGATGATCGGGCTAAACGTCCCGTCGTTGTTTGGGTCAATCGGTTGCCGAAGCAAGAAACTCCACCGGACAAGCGAGCGAAGGTTGGCGACGGCGATGATGGATTTGCAGTCTTTGCCTCGCGCTACGCCGACGCTCTGGTCGGCCAATTCATGAACCGCCTGTATAAGCTCGTCCGACTGTTCGCCTAACTTGCCGTCGTATTCCGGGAAGACGACGTTCGGACCCAATTGCCAATTGCCCAATTGCAATTGACCAATTGACCCAATTGTTAAACGACGCTAGCGCGTCGTTTTTCTTTTGCGCGTCATCCCGAGCGTTATGTCCCTCGGCAATCGAGCGGCGCTTAGGTCTACGCGCTTGCCGCGTAGCGGAACGCCTTCCTTGCGAAGGCGTTCGAGTTGCACGTGCCCCTGCGTCATGGATCCGTCGGCGCGCACGACGCGATGCCATGGCACCTTGAGTTTGGTTGCCGCAAGCACATGCCCGACCAGACGCGGTGCGCGAGGGTCGATGTCGCCATACGTCTGGACAAAGCCGCTCGGGATTGCGCGAACAAGAGCAAGGATGCGTGCAGCGCGCGTGTCATCCATTGCCGCTAGCCTAGCGGTAGTTAGTGGAGATTCAGCCGAACGACGGGCGGAACCGGCCCGTGGCACGCCTCGGCTTCGGCCGTATGTACACCCCGTTTGCCCGGAGCATACTGTATGTGGACATGGTATTTCGAATGCCAGCAATAGTGCGCTTTCGGATCTGCCACTTCGAAGGTCGCCTCGCCGCGGGAATCAGCACGCGTCGATTGAGCTTTCCCCTTGGCATCAATTTGCACAATCGATGCTTCGGGCAATGGTTTGCCATCGAGCGTTACATAGATTTTCACCGCTCCGGCGCGCGCGAACGCTGTCGCAGATAATACGAGAGCCAACGCGATCAGAAACATCTTCATTTTTGATGCTCAGGTATACGATGGGCGGCACTAGCCGGTGACAAAACAGGCTCTTCATAATGTCCCCTCGAGCTAGGAATTGGCGAAATAGAACGCCGCGCCTCCGACGGGCGCGAGTGATCTAGCCGCCGGGGCTCTCGACGCCGCCCTCCAGCGCGGCGCACTCGGCGCCATCTCGCTCGCAATCTTTGCAGTGATGCCCGTGGTGGTTGCTCATCGCATGGCCGCACGCCGGGCAATTCGTAATATGAATTTCTTCCATTTCGCTCTTCCGGTTAGACGGGACGATGGATTCTCCTTATCATTTCGAATGAAGCCGAGTGAGCGATCGCAAGCGCGGCGGAGCGCGGTCATGTTACAACAAGAACGGTTCGCCGAAGAGCGCGTTTACAACGAAGAGACTGGCCGAGCGTGCGATTCCGCGCATCAGTGTTGGGCTTGCACCGTACTCATGCGCCAAGCATGGCTGGCATCTCGGGCACCGGCCGTAAGCTACGGGTACTACCCGGATCCGGCTCGAAGCCAGATTGCCATTGTGAGGGAAAAATGTTGAAAGCCGGCGACAGAGTCTTCATCGACGGGACAAACGAGGAAGGCACCGTCAAAGAGGTTCATCCGCACGAAATCATCGTCCGCGTGAAAACGACGCAAGGCATGAGGAACGAAGGTTCGCGCACGAGGATCTGCGGCTAGATCCGACGATGAACGAAGCCTCAGGCTTTATCGATCATTAGCGCAAGGAGCATGAGTCGCGTTTCATGTGCGGTCGTGTTCGCTTTGACGGTGCTTGGAGGTTGCGCCGCCCAGGACAGCCTTGTGCCACAGACGACGCTGACCGACGCGCTGACGCTGGATCTGCAGCAATACGTGTCGTCGCGCGGAGCGGCCGAACACATCTCGGCCGCATCGCTGAGCGTAAGTTTGCACGGACAGCCGTCGACCATTGATGCGGCGGCGGGAACGACCACGTTCGGCGGCGCCACACCCGTCACGACCGGGGCCTTGTTTCAAATCGGCAGCAACACGAAAGCGGTCACCGCCACGATCATTTTGCAGCTCGAGGCCGAGAACAAACTGAACATTAACCAAACCGTCGGACAGTGGCTTCCGCAGTATCCCGGATGGTCGAGCGTGACGATCCGGCAGCTCCTCAACATGACCAGCGGCATTGCAACCTACGATGACACGCCCGCTTGGGAAAGCGATTATGTTGCGTCGCCGACGGCATTCGTCAGCGCGGCGCAACTGGTTGCGTACATCAATCCGAATGCGCCGCTGCAGTCCGGTTGGGTGTATTCGAATACGGGATACGAACTCGCGCAGCTCATCATCGAGAAGGCGACCGGCAACAGCTACGCGACCGAAGTCCAGAATCGCATCATCAATGCGCTTGGGCTGCACAACACGTATTACGATGCGAATATTTATCCCGCGAGCGTTCAAAGCCAAATGGTCTCAGGCTATTACAATAATTCCGACCCTGGAAGCGCGGGATTGGCCGCGCTCCTAGGGCGCGACGTGAAACCGTTCAGCGCGTCGTGGGCTCAGGCTGCCGGCGGAATCGTGTCATCGCCGAGCGACCTCACGCGCTGGGTGCGGGCGCTCTATCAAGGAACGGTCCTGGCTCCGACTCAGCGGGGCGAACTGATGACTTTGGTTTCGCAGGCGACGGGAACGCCGGTCGCGGGAGTTTCCGTGAGCGATCCGCGCGCATTCGGCCTCGGCGTCGCTCAAACGTTCCAGCCGGCGATTGGCGGACCGATTTGGTTTTATGAAGGCGAAACGCTGGGTTACCGCATGCTCTATACGTACTTGCCGGCGCAAGATGCGGTTATCGCCATCGGCGTAAATAGCCAGCCTTCCGGATCTGCGGATCAGATCGGACCGTTGGTCCTCGCCGTGTATCAAACTCTGAAAGCGTACAACCAGCTCTGAAAATGGGCCTTAGCCGCCGCAGGCCTTCGTCGAGGTCAACGAGCTATCGCTGCTTCCCGTAAATGCTCGAATCAAAGCCGGTGCGATGGCTAGCGGCACGCCTTTGGAATGAATGCTGCATGCATCGGGCACGCCGCCAATGGCTCCCGTCGCGCGCCAGGCGCCGCCTTTACGCGCATAAACCCAAACTGCAGCCATGTCGCGCGCGCCATGCTCTTCCACCGTCGCAAGAGCGTAATTTCCGTTTACCGAGACGTGCGAAACCCGTTGCGGGCATTTGCCCGTCGCCACCGTGGCTATTTTCCGAATCGCCGCCGTGTCAGAACGCGGCCCGGTGTCGGCGCGGGCCGGAATCGTGGCGCAAAGTATGATCGCCGCTGCGCAAACGGCTGTAAAGAATCTCTTCATAATCGGGCCCGCTTCGGCGGCAAGCAGCCCCGGACATTTCGCGCAGATCAGTCCGTAGGTGGCACCTTTACCAAACCAATCACGTGCTCTTCGGGATCGGCGAAGAACGCGATGGATGGTCCACCGGGCACATCGTACGGCCCGGCAAGCTTGCGCCCGCCCAGGCTCTCGATAGTGCGAAAAGCTTCTTCGATATCCGTCACGCCGACGTAAAATGTGGCGCAGCCTTCACCCAATTGCGCCTTGCCGATGCCGCCGGCGATTTTTTCGTCCTCGCCGCTGTGCACCATCGCACAGTCGTTTCCGGCATCTTGCATGCTCCAGCCGAAGGCTTTCTGATAAAAGTTCTGTAGTTTTTTTTGCGTCTTTGCCCGTCACCTCAAAATGAACGACCGGGTTCGGCATCGGTGTATCCCTCCATACGAGAAGGCTTTAGAATTTCTTCATATTTCCCGGTTACCATTCGGGCTATGACCGCTGCGATGTGGCCGACTATGGATTTCCATGCGACAATCTGGTCGTCGACGTCGCCTATAAAAGCCTCGCGCTGGAACTGGCGAACGCACTCGACGCCATCGGTACCCATTATTTTCACGCGCGTGCAACCGACTATCTCGCCGCTCGCAGAACCTTCAGAGGGCTGTTGAAACCGGCCGACTACCGCTATTTCGCGTCGTGGTGCCGGGAAGAAGGCAATGCGCGCCTTCTCAGCGTTGCGGATATAGTAAAGCGTTTGCAAACCGCATCGGTGAAAGATGACCACCGCGTGAACTTTTACGCGCTCGGCGTCGGCGAGGCGTTATTGATGGATTTGGGAGTCTTTCTCTCGAATCCGTAACGGGTGCTCGTCCTCCAAACTACACGCCTCGAGCTAGAACCCATAACCGTACAGCATGCCGCTGAAGCATGGCCGCATATGGACGATCCGCGCATGTGGCAGTTCTTTCCGAAGTTGCGTCCGCAATCGTTTGAGGAATTACGCGTGACCTACGCCCGTTGGGAAAACCCCTTTCACGCCAAGAGCGAACTTCGCGAGAATTGGGCCTGTCGCGATCGCCGGAGCGGGCACTTGGTCGGCACGATGCAAGCAACGACATTTCCGGCGCAGGCCATTTCTTACATTGCGTATGGGATATTTGCCACTTACCAACGCCAAGGTTACGCGCGCGAAGCGGCCGGAGCCGTCCTTCATCACCTCGATAAGGATCTGCACAGCCGCCGAATCTTTGCGGAGATGGACGTCAAGAACGAGGCTTCGTTTAGACTTGCCGAATCGCTCGGATTCAGACGCGTGAAAATGCGTCACACAGTGGATAACGAGCGAGGCATCGATGCGGACGAGTACCTTTATGAGCGGCTAATCTAGTGAGGCTCGGTTAAGGGTGGCGCTCCGCTCTGTTCGTTAATCGCGAAATCGGATATTTGGGTGATTGACGGAATTCGTTTGGGCGTAATGTTCGTGAACGCGATGGTCGCCGAGTCGTAGGAGCGCCGCGAAATAACGAACGGCTGCTCTGTGCGTTCCGAGGTAAGATACGAAACCCCGTTCACCTGATGAAAGAGAACGGTCCATTGCACTCCGGTCATGCCGCCGTCGGTGAAGTTGCCCTGGCTGATGAGTTTGTCCGTTGCGAATGAGCCGGTGTCTATCCAAAGCTGCCGCAAGCGGTAGCGCCCCGGATCGCGAATGGGACGCAGCGTCAAGTCGTAATCCTTGTGACCATTCAGCGCAGTGATGCCGTTCAGCATAATGATATACGAGCGCCGAACGACGTCGATGTTAGCGATCGTTTTCAGGCCGGAATCGGGCGCCGGACTTTTCACCGGCGGTGGATCACAAAATTCACGGCGGATCTCGGCTACGAGCTTCGCGCTATTCGCATCGGGGTTGTGCGGGACGTAGGTGCTGATCCCGAACGAGTAGTTGGGAGCCAACAATGGGACGCCCAAATAGTCAAAGGTGTGTTCCGGCGAACTCAGTGGAATGTGCGCACCGAAGGGGCTGAAGAAAACGCTAATTCCATGCGGCGTGTAAGGATGCGCGAACTCTTCGTCGCTAACGGCGGTCACATTGACGCGATTTACGAGGGAATCGTAATACGAATGGTAGTGCGCTTCGGAAGTAACGCCGTGCCTGGTTACCGTCACGCCAACTGTATAGGATAGCTGCGATGGGTAGTTCGCGATTTCCCAGTGCGTTCGGGCGACCGCAAAAATAGCGTACGGGTCATTCAAAATCGGAGCGGCGGGGACGCCCGAACCCATGAGGCACGCGCCGGCCAGCGCCAAATACATCATGCACAACCGCCCTTCGCTAGGCGAATTATATGTCATCCTGGAAAGCGGCTTCCATCACATGGCCAAACTGTATTTTCGTTATTCCGCAATGAATGCGGGCAAGTCGACCGCGCTGCTGCAAGTCGCACACAACTATGAAGAACACGGGCGCAAAGTGCGCATTTTTACTTCGGCGCTCGATGGCCGGTTTGGAAAGGGTATCGTAACATCGCGCCTCGGCCCGCAGCGCAACGTCGAAACGTACGATGAAACCACCGATTTCATGCGCGCCCTCGACAACGACGCGAAAGATCTGTCGTGCCTGCTTGTGGATGAAGCCCAGTTTCTCACCGTTGAACAGGTCTGGCAGCTTCACCGCATCGCACACGTGGCCGGCGTACCGGTCATCTGTTATGGTCTGCGTAGCGATTTTCTAGGCAACCCCTTCCCCGGCGCGGCGCAGTTGCTCACGCTTGCGGATAGTATCGAAGAGATTAAAACGATTTGCGCGTGCGGGCGGAAGGCCACGATGAACGTACGCATTGATGAATCGGGGAAGCGCATCACCGAAGGCTCGCAGATCGCCATCGAAGGCGAAACGCGTTACATCCAGACGTGCGGGCGCTGCTTTTACAGCGAGGCTTAAGAGGTCTGCAGCACCATGCGCATCGCGTCGAAGTCGATCGTCCACGCATAATGCCGCAAGAACTGATGCGAGATAATGCCGGCCACTTTGAACGGAAAGACCCCTAGCGGAGAACCCTCGGGCGTGTAAAGGCCGCGCACATTCGGCAGGCACGCCGTGCCCAAGCACAGGCGGTCGAGCGTAAATGGAATAAGGGCAACACGGCCGCCGCCCCCGACACCGGTTCCCGTGTGAATCTCATCCAGGCCAATGTTGGCCGCGCCGACGGTCTCTTGTGTAGGCATGAATCCGCCGCCCGCCAGGCCGCTATCCACCAAGAACAATTGATCGGCTAGCGCGTTCACGCTGCCGCGCGCAATCAAGAAATGATCCGGCACATACCAAAACGGCACGATCGTCGCGCCGGCTCCCACGGCTTGCTCGAAGCTCGCCGAGGCATCGCGCGGGCGCAATATGATCCGGCCGTTTGGGTAATCCACCGTAGTCAAAAACTGCGAAAGAAAAACCGTGCCGATGATGCCGTCCACGCGTTTCTCCCCGAAGAACGGAATCGGCCGCGTGGCAACCGCGGAAGAAGCGACGTTGTGCAGCGTGAGCGTGCCGATGCGGAAAACTGGCACGACGGTGCTGCGCACGGTCGCGTGCTTGCCTCCCGCAAACGTGCCGGTGAATCCGCCTTGCAGTTTCAGCCCCAATTCCTTGGCAAAGTCCGGATCGATCACGAGATTGGGCGCACCGGTGTCGAGCATAAAGTATGCTTGGCGTCCGTCCAGCTGCACCGAAATGAGCGGCAGCGGATCGACTACGGTCATCGGCACGGTAACGGTTTGCGAAAGTACATGCGTTTGCTGTGTGCGGATGCGCGAGCGGAGTTCGGCCAACAGCAATTTGACGAGCCCCGCTTGCTTGGCGTCCGCTAGCACTTGGGCACCGTCCAAATACTCGGCCGCGCTGCGTATATCGTTGGCGTACAGGGCCGCCTGACCGGCGCCGAAATATGCGGCGAACGACTTGCCGTCTTGCGAAAGCGATTGACGATAATCGGCCAGCGCCGTCGCGAAATCGCCGGCCGCAAAGGCCTGGTCGCCGCGCGACAGCGCCGTTGCCAGAACTAAAGCCGCGACCCAGGCGTGCATCAAATGTTCGGTTTCAGGTAGACGGCGTGGCCTTCGTAATCGAAGTACATCGTGTAATACTCCATGATATTGCGGCCGATGATGCCGTCGTAATCTTGTTCGTCGAGCGAACTCTCCGGCGGCACCGCCACGCTTGCATGTTTAAATTGAGTTGAGCCCATGACGAAGTCGTTGACGTTATAAGCGGTCATGTCGACGTTGCCGCCGACCCACATCGTTTCGAGCATTTGATCCAGCGGCGTTTTCGATCGCAGCTGATTGAAGTAATGCCGGTAAAGGACCGTAGCCGGCGAACCCGTGTCGAGTAAAAAGTATCCTTGCACGCCTTCGATCGATGCGGGCGCGCGCGGCACGCCGTCGTCAATGGCAATCGGCATGGCGCTGAGGCTGCCCGCGTCGGGCGGGCTGGTATTGGCCGGATACATCGTCACGGTTTTGTCTTTAAAATCGACTCCGATGATTGCGCTGGACCAAAAATCTAATCCCAGCACGCCGACGATGTGCTCGCTATCTTCCGGCTTATCGATCGGCAAGACGTTAAAGACGACGTTGTTCAAGCGCAGATCGCCGATCGAAAGCTCCGGCACGATCGTCTGCGAGACGTCGAACTGGCCGACGATGTCTTCTTTACTCAATCCGTAACGTTTGAAGCCCAGCTGGGCTGCGATTCGAGGCGAAAGGCCGAGCCCATCGGAGCCGCTGTCCAGCATAAAATTGTAGGTGCCGCCCCTAATCTTCACCGGTACGATGATGCCGTCAAAGGCAAATCGCGCGGGAATTGCGATCGGTTTATTTTGCGAAGCGTCGAGCAGCTTGCGGCTCGCGGGAATGCCGGCGATTTGCACCGGCGACGCGGTAAAGGATGCGATCTGCGTGACGGTATCGTTAGCAGCGCGCCCGTCGGTGTACCGCACCGTATACGGAATCAGCTCGCCGAACACGGGCCGGTAACGCGAAAATGTCCACACGCGCGCGCGCCCGTCGCGGCCGGTAATCTCCGTTCGATTCAGCAAGTATGTTTGCGAGTCGTAATAACGCAGCTCGCGCGGGCCGCCGGTGGGCGCGACCTCCAGCACATATTGCTGCGGCGCGGCATGCGTGATGCCGAGCACATGTAAAGCCGTCGAACTGTCGGCGTGCGAAAGCGCGTTTGCGTCGGGATCCGCCGTGTCGTGAAAGCCCGTCTGTACGATGACGACGCCGTTTTCGCTCTGCCGCCACCGCTGGCCGTGAAACGAGCCGAACGCGGTCGTGAATGGACCGGTGTGTTCGACGGTCTCGCGATCGTCGCCCGAAATTTTGGTGACGGCGTCGGTGTGCAGCCCGCCGCCATCCGAGGTGTACGTTCGCGTGTAACTTCCGGCCGCAAGTGTGCCCGACGCGTGGTCCGCGTGCTCGAGTAGTTGCGCCGGCGTCATCGACGTCGCGTCGTAAGGTCCGGGCGCCGGCGTGGCGGCGGTTGTCAGCACTACAAGAAAAGCAACCAGAGCAGAGCGAGCACTCGTCATACGCAATTTCTTAAAGTGTTCTGTGAAACGACCTGCTCGAACGCGCCGTTTTAGGCGTGAGGTATTCCAACATGATACGCTCTCTTCGTCTTCTCGTACTCTCCGGTGTCGCGCTTGCGTTGGCGAGCTGCAGCGGCGCAGGCGGCATAGGCAGTATTTTAGGTGGAATCGGGAGCGGCGGGGGCGGAATCTTCGGTTCCGGTTCGTCGTGCAATCCCGGCACCGACGTTCAGCTGGCAAACCCCGTGCCGTTTCAAAGCGGCGTGAATCCGAACATCGGACAGATCACGATTGTGGCCAACGGCAACAACAATTATTTGGGGCAAAACTACCAATCGTTGAATATTACTTTGGTCGATAGTTCGGGCAACCAAATTCCGGGCGGTGCGCTACTGGCGACTGCCTATCCGAATGGCCCGCATCCTTATAACTCCGATTACTATTACGAGTCGGGGTTCGGTCCGCTGCAATCCAACACGACGTACACGGCGGAGCTGACGCTCGCGAACTACAGCTCGTTCAACTCGTGCAGCTACACGCTGCAATCGTTTAGGACGTAAGCCTGCGGGATTTGCGGCCGGCGAGCACCAGCAGCGGCAACCCGCCGGCCTGCAATACCAGCGAGAAAACAACCAGCGCCACGAAACTGCGGTCGTAAAGTAGTCCCATCACCGTGCTGCCCAAAAACCACGCGAGTCCGTAGACCGCATCGAACGTTCCAAGCGCCGTCGCACGCCGCTCGGGCGCGGCCAGCTGTACTATGACCGCCGGGAAGAGCGTGTCCTGCGCGGCCATCCCGAAACCCCACAGCAAAACACCGGCAAGTGCTGCCCAAGATGCGCCGAGAAATGCAAGCGGTGCGAACACTGCGCTCGCGGCAAACGCTGCAACGAGCACCGCGTTGCCGTAACGATCGTAAGCTTTTCCCAGCAAGGGCGAGCCGATTGCGCCCATCAGCATTGCGGCCGCGTACAGAAGTGGAATCAGGCCGAGTGCGAACACGTGCGTTTTGCTGAAGTGAAATGAAATCAGCGCGAAATCCGCAAACCCCGCGCCCAAACACGCTCCCGCTATCGCGTACAGCCAAAACGCACCCTGCTGACCTCCGCCGACCGCGATCGGCTTTGTTTCCAGGTGACGCGGCACGGGGAATTGGCGCCACGCGATCAGCAGCACGAGCAGTGCGAGCACGGCCGGAATAAAGAGCGCGCCAAACGCTCGCGCGAATTCACCATGATAATAGAAGAGGATTAGCGCAACGATGATCGGTCCGATCGTGGCGCCGGTTTGATCCATGGCTTCGCGAAAGCCGAAGACCCAGCCGTGCCCGAGCTCGGAGCCTGCGTATGATATAAGCGCGCTCGAGGCAGGTTTGCGCACGCCGCGTCCGACCCGTTCGCCGACCACCAGCGCTGCCGCGACCGGCCACGTTCGCGCAAGCGCTAGCACCGGCACGGCCAGCACATTGATCGCATAACCGAGCAGCGCCGTACCCCAGTACTTTCCGGTGCGATCGGCCGCAATTCCGGAGATATAGCGCAAACCGAAACCCAGCAGCTCGCCGAATCCCGCGACGAACCCGACCACAGCGCCGCTCGCGCCGAGAAATGCGAAGAAGGGTCCGATAACGCTGCGTGCGCCTTCGTACGTCATGTCTGCGAACAGACTGACGAGGCTCATCAGGAAGACGAATCTAAATGCTGTGCGCTTCACATCGTACCGGGAAGTTTACCGAGCGTGCGATGAAGCACATCTCGTGTGCGCGTTCGTGCAGCGCGCCGGCTTCGGCGGCGCGCGCCGCGTCCGCCAGCCGAACGTTTGGATGCAGCACCGCCTCGACGAATTCGCCGCTGCCGTCCGGATTGGTGCGCATCGTCCCCTCGGCTTCATCCTCGTATGCGGTGACGACGATCCCGGCATCGGAACATAAATGAAGGTAGGCGAGCATGTGGCAAGACGAAAGCGCGGCAACGAGCAGTTCTTCCGGATTGTACCGGTGCTCATCGCCGCGATAGATTTTCGCGCTCGAACCTAAAACCGGCGCGACCTTCTGCGGAGCGCTCACCTCGTGGTCGCGAGAGTACTCGCGATAGGAACTCGTCCCGCTGCCTAAATTCCCCGTCCAGCGCAGCGTCGTTTTAAAGGAATGATGTGCCATCGCCGGATCTCCAGGCGCGCTACCTGACGGTGAGCATGCCCTTCATGTTCGGATGGTACGTGCACATCAGCGCGTACGTGCCGGCCTTCTTAAAGGTATAGCTCCACGATTTGTGTTCGTCGAGGTTTCCGGAATCGAAGGCTCCGCTCGAAGCGGTCACGGTGTGCGGAAAGGCATCGTCGTTGACAAATTCCACCGTGTCGCCGACGCTGACCGTAGCCGAGGCGGGTTTAAACGAGAAGTCGCTTAGGTGGACAACGAGAGCAGGCTTCGGTGCGGCCGCGGTCAGGACCGCGAGCGCTAAGATTGCAAGGGCGTTTTTCATATTTACCAATTATAAGCCGAGCCGAGGTATCCACCTAATATGCGATAGGGCTGGGCTTGACCCTTGCCAATCCACGTTTCGCCCTTCAGATCAAGCTGGAAGCTCAGTCCGTTGGTGAGAAGCGGGTGATAGTTTATGCCTGTATCGTAACGCCAAACCATTTATGCTCGAGCGCTCCCTGCGACGATTTTATTGCGTAACCGCTCGCCCACCCGACGCACGAGTTTTCGTCGCCCTGGTCGCCGACCGGCGGCATCTGCGCGCTCAGATCGACACTTACCGGCGGGACCGATACCACAAGCGGCTGCACGCCGGGCGGGCCGGTCGGAACCGCCTCGATCTCTTCTTGCGACGGAATGATGAAGTCGCCGCTGCTGTGGCCGTCGGCGGTTTTGTGCGGTGGCGCCACCACGTTCACGTTGAGCAGCACCTTCGTTCCCTGAGACGACGACGGCGTGAGCACGGTTCCAGCAGCTGCCGCACCACCCGTGTAGCTTAATGTAAGCGTGTCATTCGGAGCGGCAATCGTCGAACCTGAAAGTGCCAAAGTGCCAGTCGCATCGGAGGACGCGATCATAACCGGCGACGGAAAGGCAATCTGGCCGATGAGACGGTTTCCCTGCGCGCCGTATGCCAGTACGCGAACCGTCGCGCTCGACGCACTGCCGGTTATAAAGCTCGCGGGTTTCGCAGAGATTTTTATAGTCGCCGGAGTTCCGCCGAACGCAACGCCGACGGATGATGATCCACTTTGCGCAAAAACGTAGAGTGAACCCGAGCGCACGACGAGATTTTGCGCATCGGTTAAATCGACGTGCAGCGTTTCGCCGCCGATCGGTGAGGCGAAACTAACGCTGCATCCCGCTGCCGCACACGGCCGGCTTGCGGATGCTGCGTCCGCGCCGTCGGTGGGCGTCGCCGCGAGATTCACGCCGGTGATGGACGGATCGGGCGTAGCTATCGCGATCGCTACTGCCAGTGATGCAGCGGCGCCGGGGGTCGTGCGGGTGTCGTGACGAGCGATCCTGCGCAGCCGGCCAGCACCAACATGGCCGGAAGAAAAAATCTCATGGATGAAGTTTCGAGTTCACTTAGAACCAAACAGGCATGAAGCGTTCATTCTTGGTGGTGCAGCTGGCGGCGGCGTTCGTCTTCGCGATGGTTCTGGGCGCCTCCGCGCAAGTGCAGCAAACTCCGTTCTCCAATATTACTATAACGCAGTGCAATCCGCACATTCATCCGGCGGGCGTCTCCCACCCGTGGATCGATCCGTACGGGTTCGTCCACCAGATTGACGATTTTCCGTTCAGCGAAGCATTTCTCGCCGTGACCTACACGAACATGGCGGCGCAGCCGGCGACGGCGGTCGACTTCGGGCTGGTTTCCCGCGGCGACCTGATCGCGGTCGCGCACGACACGGGCACATTCTCTCCCGGGGCGGTCATCAACCACGAGTTTGTGATAAACCGCCAAATCTTTCCGCGGATCTTGCCCGACCCGTCGGGCAACAATGCGCCGGCCTGTGCGGTGCTCAAGGTCACGTACGCCGACGGGAGCGTCTGGCGGAATCCGGCCCCTCCGCTCTAAAGCCTGGGCGGTAAACTGCCGAAAGACGACAATGGGAGATTTTGCTATGTCGCTTCGCCCAGCCGCGCTTGTGTTGCTTCTATTAGTAGGCGGCTGCGCTCACCGGGTCTGCTGCAACTCGTATACGTACGGGCCGCCGGCTTTTTTCCCGATGAATGTGAGCCCGTCGGGCACCGCGGCGAATCCCGTGAACAAACCGATCTCGGCATCGTTTACGATCACCGCGAGCGAGCAGAATTACACCGGCGACTTTACGGCCGCGCGCGTGCAAGGCTCGTGTTGGATCGTGCAAAATCCCACGGCTGCTTCGCCGGCAACCTTCACGCTCACGGCCACCGGGCAATCGTGCGCGAGCGGCCAAGGTTTTGAAATAGACGCGTTTCAAATAACCGATTCGTTCGGCCAAAGCGTTACGACCTATATCCGCTCGACTTAACGCGTTTCAGTCCGGATCGCCGGAATAACGCCGACGACAATCGCGACGAGCAGATATCCTAGACCTGAAATGCCCATCGCTAGGCGCGCGCCGGCGTGATCGGCGACGTAGCCAAAGCCAACGGCGGCCACCGGTATTCCGCACAGCACGAACAACCGAACCGCGCCGAAAACCCGTCCGACGTAATCCTCGTGGATCACGCGCAGCCGGAACCCGATAATCTGGGAAATCTCAAACTGCACGACGGCATTGGTCAGCGCCCAGAAGACGCCGGCAACCCACAGATTGCGCGTGAAAACGACCGGCAAAAAAATGACCGCATCGATCAAGTACGCGATCGTCAGCGCGCGCCCGAAAACCCAGCGCGTGGCTAATTTTGCGGAAAGTATAGAACCGCAAATTGCGCCGGCGGCCGAGATGCCGAAGAAGATTCCAACATCGCGGTCGCTTGCGCCGAAATCGCGCTTGAGAAAGGGAACGAGGACCGCGTAGGCTCCGAAACCGAGCATGTTGATAACGAGTCCGGAGAATGCCAACGCGCGCAAACCCCGATCGCCGAAAAGCAGTGCGAACCCCGTGCGTATGTCCGAAGTGATCTCGCGGTGTGACGGCAAACCCGACGCGCGTTCCGGCCCGAGCGAAGGAATGCGCCACAGGACGATCATCGAGCCAAAATAGCCCGCAGCGGTAATGAGCAGCGCCGGCAAAGCTCCGAAAAGCGCAAAGAGCGCGCCGCCGATAATCGGCGTTATAAGGTTCGCGAAGTTTTCGGCACCGCTCAACGCGGCCGAAGCTTCGGTTCCGCGTTCCTTGCCGAGCAAGAACGGGATGCTGGACGTTTGTCCGCCCAAGAATGCGGCGGCCGCAAGCGCCACGATCACAAGCCCTGCGTAAATATCCGGTACGGTTAACAAATGCAGCGAATAAAGTGCCGCAAAGGCAAGCATAACAGCGCAACGGACCGCGTCCGACGCGAGCATCACGCTGCGGCGGTTCAGACGGTCGGCCAGGGATCCGGCGATAACGCTGAACAACGCAAACGGCGCGACCTCGCAGAAGTACGCCACGCCGGTCGATAAGGCTGAATGCGAAAGTCGAAATACGAGCAACGGGATCGCGAGCAAACGGAAACCGTCGCCCAGCAGACTCAATGTCTGCCCGAAGTAATATTGCCTAAACCGTTTGACCGAAAATATGCTGCGCCGAACCTGCGCGGCTGCTGAGGACATGCGACGAGAACCTCCGGAATTGGAGTGCACGATTTTACTATAGTTAAAAGGCTCCCGCAAGAGGGGAGCCTAACTTCGCGACCAATCTCACGGCCCGGAGGGATCCTATGACCGCACGGTTTTTTGGCTTTTCCCGCGCTGCAGCCGCCGCGATTGCATTGTTCGCGATCGGCGGTTCAAACGTTTCCGCGGGGGCCACTCGGATCGCGTCGCGTCCCGCGTATGCCGAACCGGTGGTGCTTGCGAGCAAGAACGGCACTCTCGAGGTGACGCTCACCGCGCATCAGAGCAGCGCGCGATTGGACACGGCGTCCAAACCGGTGCAGAACATGCTGCTCTTTGCCTACACCGTTAACCGCGGCACCGCATCCAACGGCCAAATGTCCGGAGACAACCTATATCCGGCGCCGACACTGCAAGTTTATCCCGGCCAGACACTCATCGTTCACCTCAACAACGCGCTCACCGGACTGACTATCCGCGACTACTACAATCCGGCGTACACTGCGAAGGGAAAATCCGTGGCGCTTTATCCCGCGCAGCTCACGGAATCTCCACTGAATCTTCACGTGCACGGTCTGCACGTCAGCCCGAGGGGCAATTCCGACAATGTGCTCCTGCACATACCGCCCGGCATGGCGAACACGTACACGTATCACGTTCCGAAGAACATGCCGCAGGGTGCCTACTGGTATCACAGCCATTTGCACACGGTAACGACACCGCAGACGTACTATGGGCTCGCGGGCTTGCTCGAAATCGGACGCACCGACGGCAACATTCCGGTTGTTACGGCGAAGCATATTCCGATACGAAACATGATTCTCCAGTACAACGCCGTCTTCGATCGGATGGGCGGCCTGGCTCAACTCAACAATCTCAACTGGCCGCAGTACGTCAGCACGCTCGCGCCGCCTAAACGGAGAGAGCTGGCCAATGGAACGTACCGCCCGAGCCTGGCGCCCGTGAACTTCCAGCAATCGGCCAAGGGCACGCACTATTTTACGGTCTGGTATTCCGGGCCGCTATCCATTCACAATTACCGCGGGCTGCAGCAATACATCCCCAGCAATCTGCAACAGTTCACGCCTGCCGACAAGACGGGAACGAAAGTGGCCGCCAATCCGAAACTTCCCGAGTACGATCGCGATGTGCAGTTCACAGTAAACGGCTTATTTCAGCCCGTTCTCAACGTCAAGCCCGGACAAACCGAAATTTGGGTCCTCGCGAACGTGAGCGACATGGCGTACGTGACCGTCGAGCTTACCGAGACGGCGACGGGCAAACATCCGCCGATCGCGATCGTCGGAGTCGACGGGAATCCGACAACGTCGGTGCACTATCCGGTGACGTATAACGGCACGCGGCTGACGATCCCGGCGGCGTCGCGGTTTGCGATCGCCGTAACGATGCCGAAAACCGGCGGCTTGCAGTTAGCGATACCCGCGCTGCCGAGGAAAAAGACGGTAACGGCGCCGGGAATCCTGTATACCAACAACGGCACCAACCATCCGCGGGCCGAACTCGGAACGATCAGTGTGGCGCCGCCAGCAATCAGCTACGCCGACGGTTTCTTCATCTTTCCCACGCAAGTGCTTATGAAGGCAGTCCCCGCGCCGGGTCAAGGCCAGACGACGGCCTTTGTCGCGGGACAGAAGCTGCACGCCTATACGCCGTTCGAAGATCTTTCGCGCGTTACGCCCGACGTGAAGCGGAGATTGCTGATCAACGGCGGTTTCCTTAACAACCACGCGAGCACAGCCGATCCGAAAGCTTTCGTCTACGCCTTCGGCGGCAACGCTTTTCCGAACATTCCGCTGATCCAGCCGCGTCTGGGTTCGGTTGAGGAATGGACGTTCGTCAACCGCAACAACGACGAGCACCCGATCCACGTGCACGTCAACGACTTTCAGGTCACCAAGTATTCCGATCCGGGCGCAGGCTTGCGGACAGGCGTCGAAATGTGGGGGGAAGACAACGTCAACGTTCCGGCGCCGCTGCTCGGCCCCGAAGAGAGCGTCATCGCGCCCGGAACGCTATCGATGCGCACCAAATTCGAAGAATATACGGGGCTGTACGTTTTGCATTGTCATCGTCTCAATCATGAAGACAACGGTTTGATGGCGATGGTCGACGTTATTCCGGCGGTCTCGTCGTATGCGGTCGCGATTCCCGGTTCGCACGGACGTTCGGCGCAAGTACGAGTTTACGACGGTAAGGGCGATCGGCTCATCCGGACGGTTACGCCGTTTCCGGGTTTTACCGGTGTTGCGAGTGTCACGATGGGGGACGTCAACGGTGACGGCGTGCTCGATCTGATCGCCGGCGCCGGAAAAGGGCATAGCCCGGAAGTTGTCGTGTATTCAGGTGCGGCCGCCGCCGGCAAACCTTCGTTTCAAACGGTGCTGACGCGCTTCAGTGCATTTAGCGCCGGTGACCGTGGCGGCGTCAGCGTTGCGGCCGGCCAGATCGACGGCACCGCCGTCGATAACATCATTGTGGGATCGAGCGCGGGCGCGGCGGATCGCATCAACGTGTATCGCGCGCCCACATCCGGCGCAGCTCCGGAGTTGTTTTCGACTTTCAGTCCCTACGCGAATGATCGCTCCGGTGTAACGCTCGCTGCCGGTTTTGTGGATTTTATGACCGGACGCAACAGTATCGTCACCGCTCCCGGCGCGGGGACTCCCGCGCAGGTGAAAGTCTTCGTCTATTCGCTGATGACGCAGATCGGTAGCGCGAGCAGCGCCGCGCAGCCGGCGAACACAGCCGCATTCATGCCGTTCGGCGCGTCCTACCGCGGAGGGGTTTCGCTCGGCGCGGGTTGGCTGGCGGGCGGCTTCGGCGGCGCGCAGACGATTGTGGCCGGCGAACGCAGCGGCAGCGGAATCGTGAAAGTGTATTCCAGCGGATCGGCGCTGCAAGGCGCTCCACCGATGTATTTGGATAGCCCGGCCGCGCACGACCGCATGACAACCTTCGGCCTGGTGGCGAGCTTCAACCCATTTGGCGGATCGTCGGGCGTGCGCGTGGCGACGACCAGCACGACTGTGGGCGCCGATTTACTGGTGAGCGGCGTGACTTCGGGACGCGCGCAAGTCGTCAGGTATCGCTTCGTCAGACCGACGCAAACCGCGCTCATGCTGCGCGCCGTCCGCCTCGGTGCGGTCGATTCGAGACGGAGCCCGCAAATCGAAATCGTGGGCGGATTCTAAAAGGCGGATTCAGACTAGCGCCAAAGTACGGCCGGGGGAGGTTCCGTATGGCCGCACCTTTTTTCGGTATCGCGCGTTCGACTGCTGCGATGATTGCGTTAATCGCGATCGGCGGTTCGAGCGTTTCAGCGAGCAAACTCGTGCGGCAGAGGCCGCTCAACGCGAGGACGATTCCGCAGTTCGTTGAGAACCTGCCCGACTTTTCAGCGCTCGGACGAGTAAACGGCGACGTGCCCTACCGAGTGAGATTCGAAGAGTTTCAGCAGAAGATTCTGCCGGTTTCGTTTTACGCAAAGCTGCCGGCGCCGTATTCGGCCGGCACCATGGTCTTCGGCTACGGAATGGATCAGGGCACGAACCACTATCCAGCCCTGCCGCTCAAGGGTCTCTATCCCGGATATACGGTGGTCGTAACGCGAGATCACACGGCCTTCGCCGACTATCGAAACCATCTCTATGCGGCCGCGAGCGCTCCCGGCATGTTCAGGAATTCGGCCGGTCCGAGCCTCCAAAGAACGGTGATCATCGACCAAAGTGTCGATTGGGCCAACCCGTCTCATGCGTCCATGATTGCCGGCGGTATAGGAAATCAAAAGTCGTATCTCGGGCCGATCCCCGCGGTGACGCACTTGCACGGAGCGGAGGATCCGTCGGCTTTCGACGGAGGACCTAACGCGTGGTTTACACCTGGAGCCAAAGCGCGCGGTCCCGGCTTCGTTACCAATGTCTACGGTTATCCCAACACGCAAGAACCCACGACGCTGTGGTTTCACGATCACACGTTGGGCACGACGCGCCTGAATGTCGTCGCCGGGATGGAAGCCTTTTATTTGATCCGCGGCAACGGCGACGACGGCGTGCCGGGGTTTGGCAAACTTCCGGCTGGGCGGCAAGAAGTCGAGCTCGTTCTGCAGGATCGGCAGTTTGACACGAACGGTCAGCTGTTGTTTCCGGACGGTTATCCGACGGGTCTGGACGGTCCGCTGCAAAATCCGAAGCTGCATCCCTACTGGATGCCGGAGTTCTTCGGCGACGTTATCACCGTCAACGGCAAGAGCTGGCCCAAGCTGAACGTTGCGCCTAAGCGCTACCGGCTGCGTTTTCTCAACGGCGCGAACGTGCGTTTCTTCAATCTGCAGTTCTGTGTCAATGGGTGTCAGACCAAAGCGCCGTTCTACGTTATCGGCGACGACGGTGGACTGCTCGACACTCCCGTCAAGGTCGATCACCTGCTGTTCTCACCGGGCGAGCGCTACGACGTTATCGTCGATTTTGCGCGCTTTCGCGGAAAGGCGATCACGCTTCGCAACGATGCGGTCACGCCGTACCCCAGCGCCTTTGCAAAGTTCACGCCCGCATTGCAGGGCCAAGTGATGCGCTTCGTCGTCGGGGCGAATGCCGTCGCCGACGGAAGCTATAATCCAAGAGCCGGCGGGCCTTTGCGCGGGTCCGGCAGCACCGTCGCTCCGGCGCTGGAGAAGATCGTCCGGCTGCCCGGAACGAAGGGCGGCTTGCCGCTGAGCTCACCGATTGCGGACGGCAAAAAAGTTCAAGTCTACCGGCAGTTGACGCTCAATCCGATCTTTGGGTCGGGCGGCTGTCACTGGCCGGGCGCCGGCATGGGCGACGTTATCAACGCAATGTTGCTCAACAACACCGGCATGAAGGCTCCTGCGACGGAGAAGCCGCGATTGGGATCGACGGAAGTCTGGGATCTCATCGATTTGAGCAACGACGACCATCCGATTCACATCCACTTGGTGCAGTTTCAAGTCATCGCGCGGATTCCGTTCAATCTGCCCGCTTACGGTGCGGCCTATTATGCGGCGTTTGCGCACGGCACTTGCGTTCCCGAATCCGGCCCGCCAAGACCCTACAACGCTCGTAATAGCGCGGGCGCGGTCGGCGGAAATCCGGACGTCACGAGGTTCTTCTTAAAGAAAACGCTTCCGTATTGCATGGACGACGGTACCGCCGACGGCACGAACGGCCCTGCGAGGCTCGAAGAGAGTGGATGGAAGGACACGGTCGTTGCTTCTTGCGGCCACGTGACGCGTGTGGTCGTACGCTTCGTTCCGCAGGATCTGCCGGCAGTAGCTAACGGCAAGCCCATCAACTACACCGGGCAGAACAAATTTCCGTTTGACCCGACCAAGGGACCGGGCTACGTGTGGCACTGCCATCTGATCGATCACGAAGATAACGAGATGATGCGTCCGCTGATCATGATCAAATGAACCGAGGCGAGGACAGCGCGCACTTTTTGGTTTGTGCGCGTCCACGCGCGGGCGCAGAGGCTGAATTCGCGCAGTGGCCGCCGCGCTTGCAGAAGGCGATGCTGGCTTTCGATGGCGGCCTGAGTTGCGAATTTTGGCCGCCGACGCCTCCCGATCAAGATGACTGGGTTGGCGCTTTGCGCTTCGAATCCGTCGATGCACTGCGGGGCTGGCGAACCTCGGAGCCGTACCGTCGCTTGATTGCAGAAGCCGAGCCGCTGGTTGAGGGCGGGCGCGTCACGCAACTCGCCGGCGGCGCCGCCACGGAATTTTACGTGCAAAACAGCGCGACCGAAGTGATCGTCACCGAGCTCAAGCCCGGGAAAGAAGCCGAGTATCGCGAGTGGGCCAAGCGCACCGATGAAATGGAAGGCACATTTCCGGGGTTCCGCGGGTCCTACGTGCAGGCGCCGGAACCGGGCGACAACGTCTGGACGACGCTGCTGCGCTTCGATACCGTCGAGAATCTAAACGTGTGGCTGAATTCTCGACGGTATCGAAGCGCAGCAGCGTCGTCCACACGG
>PLLF01000036.1 GCA_003140855.1 Vulcanimicrobiota bacterium | reverse complement strand
CCGAATTCCGGATCGACGCTCTCATCGGCAATGATCGGAATCTTGCGCTGCAAGAGAGGCGGGACGAGGACGGATTTGCCCACGAGGTCCCGGTAGCGTTTATCTTGAGGATGAACCGCGATGGCAACATCCCCGAACATCGTCTCCGGGCGCGTGGTCGCGATCTCGATCCCCGGTAACTCTGCGATAGCGGGGAAGTCCGCGGGAAATACATTAAGCGCCGTAAGGGGATAGCGGATACGCCACAGCGTGCCATCGCGTTCTTCGTGCTCAACCTCAGCATCGGAAACGGTCGTGCGTGCTTTTGGATCCCAATTGACGAGCCGCTTGCCGCGATAGATCAAGCCGTCGCGATACAAGGCGACGAACACTTTGCGAACCGCCGTGGACAGCGCCTCGTCCATCGTGAAGCGAGTGCGCTGCCAATCCGGTCCAAATCCGAGCCGGCGGAATTGCTCGAAGATCGCGCCGCCCGTTTCGCGCGACCACTTCCAAGCGACCTCGAGATATTTCTCGCGGCCGAGCGATTCGCGTGATGTACCTTTGGACGCGAGCTCTCGTACGAGCACCGCCTCGGTTGCGATCGCGGCATGGTCCGTTCCGGGGAGCCAGTCCGCATTCTCTCCGAGCATGCGGTGATAGCGCGTGAGCACATCCATCGGCGTGTAGGTTGAACCGTGCCCGAGATGCGCGCGCGCGGTTACGTTCGGCGGCGGCATGCAAATGATGAACGGCGGGCGCGAAGGATCCGGATCTTCGTGAAAGTAGCTGGAGTCTTCCCAGCGCTTATAGAGCCGTGATTCTACAGCTTTCGGATCGTAGTTCTTGGGAAGTTCGGCCACCAGGGCGCAGTTAGTCGCGGAAGCGGCGGCGCCCTCGCCCGTTCGGCAAGCTCAGGACGAGCTAAAGGACTAGGCGGGCATGTCCTTTTGACGCTCGCTATAGATGAGCGTAGGCGCTTCTTTCTTCTCGATGACTTCTTTGTTGACGACGCACTTCTTCACGCCGGTCATCGACGGCAGGTCGTACATGACGTCGAGCATGGTCTCTTCGAGGATGGAGCGCAGGCCGCGCGCACCGGTCTTGCGAGTCTGCGCCTTGGCTGCGATCGCAACCAGCGCTTCTTTGGTGAACGTCAGCTCGACGCCGTCCATGCCCATGATTTTTTGGAACTGCCGGACGAGCGCATTGCGCGGCTCGACCAGAATGCGGCGCAGCGCCAGTTCGTCGAGCGCATCGAGCGTGACGACGATCGGCAGGCGGCCGATGAACTCCGGGATGAGGCCGAACTTGAGCAGATCCTCGGGCATCAGCTGCTGCAGCAGTTTGCCGACATGGAGATCGCGTTTGCCTTCGGGCCGGGCGCGGAAGCCCATGTTGTTGCTGGCGACGCGCGATTCGATGATGCGTTCCAAGCCGTCGAAGGCGCCGCCGCAGATGAAGAGCACGTTGGTCGTGTCGATTTGGATGAACTCTTGGTGCGGGTGCTTGCGTCCGCCTTGGGGCGGAACGTTTGCGGTCGTGCCTTCCAAAATCTTCAGCAACGCTTGCTGCACGCCTTCGCCGGAAACGTCTCGCGTGATGGACGGATTCTCGCTCTTGCGCGCGATCTTGTCGATCTCGTCGATGTAGACGATGCCCTTTTCGGCGCGCTTGACGTCGTAGTCGGCCGCTTGGATCAGTTTGAGCAGAATATTCTCGACGTCTTCGCCGACGTAGCCGGCTTCAGTGAGCGACGTCGCGTCCGCCATCGCCAGCGGCACGTCGAGGACCTTGGCCAGCGTTTGCGCGAGGTACGTTTTTCCCGAACCGGTGGGGCCGACAAGCAGAATATTTGATTTTTGCAGCTCGACGTCGTCGGCGGTTGCGCCCATGTTCACGCGCTTGTAATGGTTGTAGACCGCGACCGCCAAAGATTTCTTGGCGCGCTCCTGCCCGATCACGTACTGGTTGAGGATGTGGTTGATCTCTTTGGGTTTGGGAATATTGCGCAGCCGCAGATTCTCGTCGACATTCTTGTAGAGCTCTTCCTCAATGATTTCGTTGCAGAGCTCGATACATTCGTCGCAAATGTAGACGCCGGGGCCGGCGATCAACTTGCGCACTTGCTCCTGCGATTTACCGCAGAAGCTGCACTTCAGCTGACCCTTCTCGTCCCCGAACCGAAACATGCTTCCCCTTTAGGCCGGCGTTGCCAGCGACGAGCGATTCTCGATGATCGTGTCTATGATACCGTACTCCCTGGCCTCTAACGGCGTCATATAGAAATCCCGCTCAATGTCCTTGAGAATCTGCTCGACATCTTTCTTGGTGGTCTCCTCGTAGATTCCCGCCAGCATGCGGCGGGTGGCGATGAGGTCCCGGGCATGGATCTCGATATCGGTGGCTTGCCCGCCGACCTGGGAGACCCAAGGCTGATGGATCAAAATCTTGGAGTGGGGCAGCGACATCCGTTTTCCCGGAGAGCCGCCGGTCAGCAGAATCGAGCCCATCGAGGCGGCCATGCCGGAGCAGATCGTGGCCACGTCGGGCTTGATAAAGCGCATGGTGTCGTAGATCGCCAGGCCGGCCGTCACGCTGCCGCCGGGACTGTTGATGTACATGTCGATGTCTTTGTCGGGATCTTCTTTTTCGAGGAAAAGCAGTTGCGCGATCACCAGGTTGGCCAAATGATCGTCGACGGGTCCGCCGACAAAAACGATGCGATCTTTTAATAGGCGCGAGTAGATATCGAACGCGCGCTCGCCGCGAGCACTCTGTTCGACGACCATGGGGACCAGGTGAGCCATTATCATATGGCTCTCAACTACGACGGGGCGGCCGCGGTTGCTTCCTCAATCTGCGCATGCTCGACCAAAAAGTCGACCGTCTTCGTCCTGACGATCCCTTCCATTAAAGGAAGGACGTTGTTTCCGAGCGCTTGGCGAACCCGGTCCACCGGCTGCCCGTACTGGCGGGCGAGGGAACGCAGTTCCTCTTGGACGTCGGCTGGAGTGGCGCTGACCTTTTCGGCTTTGCCGATCGCTTCGAGCACGAGCGTCGCTTTTACGCGGCGCTCCGCCTCGGGGCGATAATCAGCGCGGAGTTGCTCTTCGGTTTTTTTCGCAGTCTTCAAATAATCTTCGAACGAGATCCCCATGCGAGCCGCCATCGAAGCGGCGTCGCCGAGCATGTTTTCAATTTCACGATCCACCAAAATTGCAGGCAGGGGGAAATTATGGTGCTTCAGCAATTCCTCGACGGCCTGTCCGCCGAGGTCGCGCTGAGCGCGCGCTTGAGCGACCGCTTCTAAGCGCTTGCGAATATCGGCTCGCAGTTCTTCGAACGTTTTGTGATCGGAAACAGCCTTCGCAAACTCATCGTCGAGCTTCGGGAGTTCGAGCTCTTTGACTTCATGCAAAGCGATCGTGAACGTCGCCGTCTTGCCGGCCAGATCGGGCTGTTGGTATCTCTCGGGGAAAACCGCCTCGATGTCTTTAGTCTCGCCCGCCGTCATGCCGTCGATGCCGGTTGCAAAGCCCGGAATAAAGCGCCCCTCAGTAAGTTCAGTCGTTTGCCCTTTGGCTGAACCACCTTCAAAGGGAGTGCCGTCAATCTTTCCTTCGTAATCGATCGTCACTACGTCGCCGAGCCGGGCCGCGCGTTCCACCGGGACCAGCGTTGCGCGCTCGCGAGCCAACGTTTGAACGCTGCGATCGACTTCTTCGTCGGTCACCACCGAAAGCGTGCGCTTGAGTTTCAAGCCCTTGTATTCGTGCAGCTCGATTTCCGGCCGCACATCGACGACGGCTTTGATCCGCGGCGGCGCGCCTTCTTCGCCCGGCAGCAATTCCATATGCGGGCGGTCGACGGGCTCGAGATCGTGTTCGCGGACAGCTTTTGCGTAGACAGCCGGCACCACGTCTTCCATTGCTTCGTGCGAGATCGTCTCCGCGCCGTAAGCTTGCTCGAAAACCTTGCGCGGAGCTTTGCCCGGACGAAAGCCCGGAAGTTTCGCTTTTTTCACCAGGCGGCGAAAGGCGCGATCCTCCGCGTCGCGCATCTCGTCGGGAGAGATGGCAATCAGCAGTTCGACTTGCGTGGGCGAAAGTTTGTTTATCGTTGCGTTCATTTTAAAAAGAATTAGCGGAAGACGAGATTCGAACTCGCGACCCTCGCCTTGGCAAGGCGATGCTCTACCACTGAGCTACTTCCGCGCGACCCGCCCTATTCTTAACGTCCAAACGTCACGCCTCTTTAGCGTACTGGGCATGCAGAGACTCGAACTCTGACGGGTTTCCCCACTGGATCCTAAATCCAGCGCGTCTGCCAATTCCGCCACATGCCCCGATGCACGCTTCCATCGCCCTTGCGCCCGCTACTCTTATTGAATGGTTGAATGCGGGTACGATTGGCCGGTGACTTCCTGCGGGCGATCGGTCGAATGAAGGCGGACCACCCAGCACCGGTTGAGTAAGGAGCAATAGTATACATCCATTCGCACTCTGGCGTAGGCCGTGGCCAGCCGCGCGCGGATGTTCGGCGCGCTTATTTTGAGGACGGTTGCTGCCGCACCCGGTCGAATCACCTGCCCCGGGCCGACGGATTCGGAGACGTATGAAAACTTCGAATGAGAGGTCTTCTTCATTGCAAGCAGCGGCAATGCACGCACGACCGAGGGTTGCGGTTTTCCGTCGACGAGCAACTGCGCACCCACGATGATCGCCGGACCGGCGCCGTCGTTTTCAAGCATCAACTCGTAGCTCGATGGAGCCGCCGTCGCATTAAACGATAGATACGGCCATACCGTCGCGCTCAGTTGATCGGAAAACACTTTGCTTTGGTAGAGCGCCGCCGAAGCGGTTAGTCCGCTTACGACGAGCGCCGCAAGCGCAATCAACAGATCGAACTTCCAGGCTTTCATTCCTTATTGCGTCGCGAAGCAGCCTAAGACATCGGTAGAATTCGCGACCACGTACTGCGTGCGCGGCGTGAGCGCCGGCAACGTAGCGGAATATGCTCCGCCGCCAACGGTATTTAGCGTCATGTCGAATGCCGGCCCGTTGGACGGCATCAGGGTGGCCGTTACGAATCGCACCAGCAGGCCGATTCCGGGCCCAACAACCGAAAATGTCACCGTAAGCGTCTGCCCATCGGTCGGCACCAGCGCCTGACCGTTGCCGGGGTTCGTCAACGTGTAGAGCTGCGACGTCGCCGTGCACGAGGGCTGGATCGGCGTCAGGGGTCCAGAAGGCGAGCCGCCGCAGCCGGCGAGGGCTGCGGCCAATGCTGCGGCCGCAACTTTTGTCATCATGAGTACTTTGTTCAACTAACGCAAAGACCCGCAAACGGCTGATTTTATCGAGGCGATAACCGCAGAGAGGCCGAAAATTGAGCCTATGAACGAGGTACTCGGGCGTGTATTGACGGTCGATGGTTCGCAGATCATGGCGAGTCTGGAGAAGGACTCGAACGAATTGAGCTCGGTTCGCGTCGGCGCGATGGTCAGCATAAACGGCCCTGTCGGCGAAGTCGTCGGAACGATTTCCGCGGTGCGGCTGGAACCCGCTTCTCCTTCCGGGCGGGTAATCGTTGTTGACCTTTTAGGCGAAATATTTCACGCTGAATACGGCGGCTCGCATTTTCTGCGCGGCGTTTCGAATCATCCCGTGCCCGGCACGCCGGTCATCTGCGCGAGCAACGCAGATTTGGAGACGGTGTACGTACCGTCGTCCCGCTCGAGCATTCAAGTCGGCACGCTCTATAACGACGCGACACAGCCGGCGTTTCTGATGGTCAATGAACTGCTCTCAAAACATTTTGCGCTGCTGGGCGCAACCGGTGCGGGTAAGTCGTGTGCGCTGACGTTGATTCTCTCGGCGATGCTCGAGAAACATCCGAACGCGCACGTCATCTTGCTCGATCCGCACAACGAATATCCGCATGCCTTCCCCGATTTGGCTGAGAGCGTAAACGTAGATAATCTGCAACTGCCGTTCTGGCTCTTCGACTTTGAAGAAGCGTGCCGCGTTTTGATCCGCGGCGGCAGCGAACAAGAACAAGAGTCGCAGGCGATGATCCTAAAGGATGTTATCACCACCGCGCGGACCGAATATGCCGGCGGCGGCCCGACGCCGTTCCCGATAACCGTCGACACGCCGGTTCCTTACCTAACCGCCGATTTGTTGAACCACCTCAATCAGCGCATGGGCAAACTCGACAAACCCGACAGCGCCGCGCCATATCTTCGATTGAAGACGCGATTCGAGTCGTTACGAAACGACCCGCGGTTCAAGTTCATGTTCACCGATGTGTTCGACGCGCCCGACCGGCTCTCGGAAGTCGTCGGCCGCCTACTGCGAATTCCGGTGCGCGGAAAACCATTGACGATCGTAGATCTTTCAGGTGTGCCGGGCGAAATCGTAGACGTCGTGGTTTCGTTGTTGTGCCGCCTGCTGTTCGATTTTGCGGTATGGTCGGAACGGGATCGCATGCCGCCCGTTCTGCTGGTCTGCGAAGAAGCACACCGCTATGTCCCTGAAGACGGGCGAGTCGGTTTTGCCGCCACGGCCCGCGCAATAACGAGGCTTGCCAAAGAAGGACGCAAGTACGGTGTATCGCTTGCGTTGATTTCACAGCGTCCCTCCGAATTGTCCGCTCACGCACTCTCGCAGTGCGGCACCATCTTCGCGATGCGCATGGGCAACGAACTCGACCAGGAGTTTGTGGCAAAAGTGATTCCATACGCCGCTCGCGGGATGCTCAATTCGCTCCCGGGTTTGCCGACGCAACAAGCCGTCGCATCCGGCGAAGGCGTGCCGCTGACGATGCGCATTCGTTTTGCGGATCTGCCCGAAGACAGGCGTCCACGCAGCCTGTCCGCTGAATTCTCGCAAGCGTGGCAACGCGACTCCGCCGATGCCGACTTCCGCGACGACGCCGTGTGGCGCTGGCGCTTGCAAAGCCGGAAGACGGAGCAGCCCCGCTAGCTATTCGCGCGGAAGCCGATCCGGCCGCACTTTGCGTCATACAGATAGTCGTATGCGCGAATCAGGTTTCGGCCCGTATTGACAAAAGCGTTGTCCCCGGTGGCCTTGGACCAGCGTATCGCGCTCGGCGTTGGCGCGCCGCGATCGCCAACCGAGAAACGATAACTCACCTCGGCGTTGTCGAATGCCGGCGCGGCGATCGCAATTGCTGTTCCCGAAGGTATGTCCGTTTTCAAATCGGGTGGCCGCAGCGCTGCAGCCAGCGACACAATCATCGACGGGATACCCGTGTCGACCAAGATCGTTCCGCACATGCGTTCATAGCCGGGTCTGCCCGGGAAACCAAAACAACCCGTGGCGCCCAGCCAGTCGGAGCCGTTGCGAATCAACGGAATGAATCGAAAGCCGCGCGTATTCTCTGCGGTAAGTCCGAGCGTAACGCTGCTGGTCGAAACGATGTAGCCCGGGTGCATACTGCCGCGCACCATCGCAGCGATCTGCAAGAAAGGATTAGTGCCGATACTTTCTTTTCTGCCGAAGCCGACGCCGAGAACTCCCACGCCCTGCGCGCTGCGGTTACGAATCGAACACTTTGGATATTTCGGATCGCAGGCGAGCTTCTCGACACCTAGCATCGTGACGGGCACCGTTATTGCGCGGCTACCCGCGCTCTCGAATGTCACGACGGCTCGATAGTAGTGTCCGAGCAAAATCAACCCGTTGCTCGTGTATTCTTGCTGGCCGGCCGCTAGCGGACCAACCGCATTGGGCCCAATGGCGTTTCGGCCAACGACGAATCCAATGGAGCCGGTGTCGATTTGTACGCCTCTACGCTTGCCACCGGCGATCGAAACCGTCAGGTGCCAGCCGGATCTGAAATTTTGAGCGGTGTCGAGCATGTCGAATCGCACGGACTGCGTGCCAAGCACGCAACTAGGCGACGCTTGCGCGACGTGACCTGCTGCACACCCGCCGATGGCAAGAGTCAACAGCAACGACGCCTTCTTCATTTCGAGTTTTGCCCCACTTTATGCGCGACAGCCCCGGCGGTAAAAACCGGGGCTGTCTTTTTTTGGTGCACCGCGAGGGACTTGAACCCCCAACCAATTGATTAAGAGTCAACTGCTCTACCATTGAGCTAGCGGTGCACACTGCGCCCCCCGGGACTCGAACCCGGGACCAACGGCTTAAAAGGCCGCTGCTCTACCGACTGAGCTAGAGGCGCCCTTCGACGTGCTAGAGGCAAGCTCCAGGCTGCAGTGTACCGGGGTTTACCCGCTTTGACAAGGCACGAAATCTTACGTCCGCGCGTTTTGCGCCGGTCTGGCGAAGGCCGCCGGATACTTGTTGACGAGTTCCTCGGGCGAAAGGGGCTTTGCGAAAAAGAATCCCTGACCGTATCGGCAGCCCGCGCTGCGAAGAATGTCCCGCTGGCGCTTTGTCTCGATGCCTTCGGCCACGACGCGAAGGCCGAACCCGTCCGCGAGTGTCATCAACGCCCGGATGATCGGTTCGCTCGCCACGCCGCCCTCCGGTCCGCAGACGAACGAGCGATCGATCTTCAGCGCATCGATCTTAAACCGTTGAAGGTAGTGCAGCGACGAGTAGCCCGTTCCGAAGTCATCGATGCAGATCCTGAATCCAAGCTGCCGCAGTCGCTCGACGAGCAGCGTCGCGCGGTCGCCCGGGTTCAGAACGATGTTTTCGGTGATCTCAAGCGTGATCTGGGGCGGTTTGATATTGTACTCGCGCGTAACCGCAACCAAACTCTGTTCGAACTCAGCCTCGAGCAGATCGGGCCACGCGACGTTAATGTTCATGCGAAGGTCGAGCCCGCTCTCGTCGCGCCAAGACGCCAGCTGCCGGCACGCCAGGCGCGCGACCACGCGGCCGATCTGCGTCGACATGCCCATCTGTTCGGCTAACGGAATGAATTCTGCCGGCGGCAGCAACCCCATCACGGGATGATTCCACCGCAGCAATGCTTCACAGCCGGTGAATTCGCCGCCGTCCAGCGTTACGATCGGCTGATACAAAAGATAGAACTCGTCGCGTTCCAGGCCCGCGCGCATATCATTGGATAGCTGCACGCGTTGTTCGGCGCGCTTGGCCATCTCCGAATCAAAGATCGCGGTGCGGCTGCCGCCGCTCGATTTCGCGTAGCGCGTTGCGATCTGCGCGTCGCGCATAACGTCTTCGGCCCGCTGGTAGGATGCGGAGACGGCCGCGATGCCGACGCTGGCCGAAACGTATACGGTGCGCGTCCCGAGTTCTAAGGGTTTCGCCAGCGCACTGAACACGCGCCGCGCGGTGCCCTCCACGTGCTGCGCGTCATCGTGCGAACGGGCCAGGATGCCGAACTGATCGGTTCCGATGCGAGCGACCACGTCATCCGCGCTCACGACGGAGCCCAACCTCTGTCCCACTTGTGAAACAACGAACTCCCCGGAATCGTGCCCGAACGCTTCGTTAATCTCGCGGAAATGATCGATGTCCACCATAAGTACGGCCAGCGCAGTGAGTTGCGTGCCTCCAGACTTTGCGAGCTGCTCGCGCAATTTCGACTCGAAGTGTAAACGGTTCGGCATGCCGGTCAGCGGATCGTGCGTCATGTGGTGCAGTATCCGCCGTTCGCTCTCCCTGACGCCGGTAATGTCGCGAATCATGCAAATCGCGCCGTACGGCTTGCCGTCTTCTTCGTGCACGCGCGAGAACGCGCACGCAGCCCACGATTCTTCTCCGGCTCCCTTGGTCGTGCGCTGCTCGAACTCCAGCAGCTCGCGCTTTCCATTGACCAGCTCTTCAAATTCGGCTTCGTGATCGCGCAGCAGGGCGTCAGAGTTATCGCCGTACATGGCCCGGTAGGCCGCGTTTGAGTCTAGAACCGAGCCGTCGTGCCAAAGTAGGGCGATGCCGAAAGCGGCGCCGTCAAAGACTGTCGCAAGATGCGCGAACTTGGTCACCTTACGCCACACCTTCGGCCAGGTCGGGCCAGCCTACTTCATGGGAGCTTGGGGTGACTGACGGGCTTCGATCCCGCGACCTCCGGCTTCACAGGCCGGCGCTCTAACCAACTGAGCTACAGTCACCATATGCGCCCGGAGGGAATCGAACCCCCATCTTCGAGTTTAGAAGACTCGTGCCTTATCCATTAGACCACGGGCGCCAACTCCGAGCCTGAAATAGAATACCACGGCCCGCAAGGCTGTTTCCCTGCGGGCCGCTTATTGGTCGGGGCGACTGGACTTGAACCAGCGATCCTCTCGGACCCAAACCGAGCGCTCTACCAAGCTGAGCTACGCCCCGTGTTGGAATTTAAACCATTGAAACTGCTTGGCCGTTTTCCTGCGGTGACAATTCGCGCATCGCACCACGCACTTCTCTAATTCCCCCCTGGATTTTACCCCAGGATAGCCTTGTAATCGCGTCGCCAATGTTGAACGCCTTGACACCAAAAACGTGATCCAGATCAAGAACTACCGGATCTTGCTCCCCACAATCAACGCACGGCTTGCCCATTAGGTAGTGTAGAAGTTTCTCTCGATTAGCTCTTACGTAGCGTTTTTGATTGGTATAACGCCTACGATTATGCTTCGGCTTATTGGCTGCATAGTGTCGGCGGCTATATTCCCTCTGACACGGTTTGCAGTATGCGTTAGGGTTGGCGTTTGAAGCGATCGCGTCAGGAATTCTGAAAGAGGCAACACCCGCGCGCACATCTTACAGTGTTTCATGCAAACACATGTTCGCTTGCGAGTGGTGATTTACCTGCGCTAAAACATCAGCAAGTTAAAGCCAACGTAACGAGTTAGATCAGAAATGCTATTGTCACTCGCAAATAGTCTCACGCCCTCGATTCGCAAACGCGCGCGCATCACTGCGCGCAATATTTTGGTATTCGCGCCTGGCACAAGCAACGTACACCATTCGGCGTTATAGCTGGCGCGTAACGCAGCCAGCGCATAAGCAAGCATTTGAACCGAATAATTCTGAGACACCGCCGCCATCGGGCCAATTCGCCCGCTCGGCCACACATAAGCATATCCGGCGAGCTCCGCCTCGCGCGTAAAGACGAACCCTTTCGCCTTATCCGCGAAATACAAATGGTCGTCCGGTCGCGCGCTCCCGCGCACCTCGCGGTCGAGTTGATTTAAGGCCGTGGCATGCGCCATAGGATCGATCGGAATCGCCCCAAACCGGTGTTCGCCGGCGGCCATCCGCTCGAGTTCACTTGCCCGCGGAATTTCGCCGGAGACCTCCAGCAGCGGCGCCTGCATCGGCACGGCAACGCGCGCATAAAACGCCAGGCCCTCGAGCTGTGCCGGATCGAGAATGCCGCTGCGAGGAAAGGCTCCGGCTTCGGCTGTGGCCGCCTTCAGGAGCTCTAACCCAATACCGCGTCCCCGGAACGACGGCTCGACGAACAATTCGCTGAGGAACCATTCGTCCTCGAGCGCGTGGGGAATCGCAATGCCGATCGCCGTGCCTTCATCGCGCGCCACAAACGCGCCGTTTGGTGCAACGTGCGCGAGATCGACATACAAGCGTTGATCGTGCTCGTTCTCCGTACGGCGCCCCGCAAAGTACGCAACTTCGTCGGCGGTCGCCGGCCCGATCGATTGTTCCTCAGACACGGGCGCGCAAGAGGTTCAGCAGCGCTTCCGCCGCGCGGCCACGGTGGCTGACGCGGTTCTTCTCGTCCTCGCCGAGTTCCGCGAACGTCTTGTTCGCCGGCGAATAGAAGAAAATCGGGTCGTAGCCGAATCCGAATTTCCCATGTTCTTCAGCCGCTATCGAGCCGGAAACTTCGCCGTATGAGGTCAACTCGGACCCACCATCGAGAATCAGCATGATCGCGCAACAGAATTTCGCGTCCCGCTTGTCCGCCGGCACATCTTTCATCTCTTCAAGTAACGCTCCGCGGCGCGCAGGCCACGTCGCATCAGGCCCCTGATACCGCGATGAAAGAACCCCCGGCCGCCCGCCGAATGCGGCAACCTCAAGCCCCGAGTCATCCGCTATAACCGCCCCGCGAACGCCCGCTTGTTGCAATTGTTGGTAGAGTGCACGCGCCTTGAGCGCAGCGTTGTCCGCGTAGCTGCTCTCTCCCTCAACCGGCTCCGCATAAAGCGGATACGTGTCGAGTTCAAGCTCCGTTCCGCCGAACAGATCGCGCAGCTCCTGGAGCTTCCCGAGATTCTTTGTCGCAACGAAAGTCTTCAACGGCAGCCAAATTCAAACGTACCCGCACCAAGCGGTATGCCACCCCCTTTTAGAAAATCGTGGTTAAGATCTTCTGCAGGCAGCAAGGCGGCCAAGGCGGTTGAAAGCTTCGGATTATAGGATCTGTATGTGATCGAACCGAGCGTTATGGTCCAGGGAAGCGCATACATTGCCTGGGTCGCCGAGTGTAGCTTCAACACTTGGCCGTTCGCAAGATAAGCGATTGCCGTCACTTCCGGCTCGGAGTCGGTGATGAAATAGCGTTGATCGAAGTAGTGCTTCAGCATAGCGAGATCGTTTCGTTGGGGAGTACGGCAAAGTGTCTTTATTTGTTTGGAAGATAGCCCAAAAAGCTTCGCGGTCGGCGTCGAAGCGGGCTTTCGAATCTCGCCCATTAGTGTATCAATTACTGATTCCGGAATCGGCATCCGACCCTGCATAAAACCGTCGGAAGTTCGAACGAACGTGTAGGCTCTCGTGTGGGTTGACCCGTCGCCGCAAGATGCGCCCGGGAGCGCACACCATTTCGGGTCCGGCGGCCAAAGCGCACCCAGGCTGGACGTGATCGCGACGCGCTGCACGTCGGCGCCGGTCGGCCACTGCATCGCTGTTACCGCGGCCAGCATCCAAACCGCTAACACTGTTACTCGTTGCCCAGACGCAGCACCGCCATGAACGCTTCCTGAGGCAAATCCACTTTGCCGACGCGTTTCATGCGCTCTTTGCCGGCCTTCTGCTTCTCTAACAGTTTGCGTTTGCGCGTGATGTCGCCGCCGTAGCATTTCGCCAGCACGTTCTTACGCATCGCACTGACGGTCTCACGCGCCACGATTTTTCCGCCGATCGCCGCCTGAATCGGCACTTCGAACATTTGCCGGGGGATAAGCTCCTTCAACTTTTCCGCCAGCGCTTTGCCTCGCGCGGCCGCACGCTCACGTGAGATGATGAACGAGAGCGCGTCGACGACGTCGCCACTCAACATGATCTCGAGCTTCACGAGGTCGCCCTCGCGATAGCCGATCACGTCGTAATCGAGCGACGCATACCCCTTCGTCCGCGACTTCAACTGGTCGAAATAATCGATGATCACCTCGATCAGCGGCATCTCGTACGTCAAAATGACCCGGCCATCGTGCAGATACTCCATGTTGCCCAGTTCGCCGCGCCGGGCTTGCGTGATCTCCATGATCGAACCCACATAATCGGGCGGCGTGATGATTGTCGCTTTTACATACGGCTCTTCGATCGTCGCAATCAAACTCATCGCCGGAAGTTTGCTCGGATTGTCGATCATCTCGACCGTTCCGTCCGTGCGCGTGACGCGAAAAACCACCGACGGAGACGTCGCGATCAGGTCGAGCCCGTAGTCGCGCTCAAGGCGCTCCTGCACGATCTCCATGTGCAACAAACCCAAGAACCCGCAGCGAAAGCCGAAGCCGAGCGCAACCGACGTCTCCGGCTCATAGGTAAACGCCGCGTCGTTGAGTTTCAGCTTCTCGAGGGCGTCGCGCAACGAAGTGTATTCGGCGCCTTCATTCGGATACAACCCGCAGTACACCATCGGCACCGCTTTGCGATATCCCACCAGCGGTACGTGCGCCGGATTGCTGGCTTCGGTGATCGTGTCGCCCACATCGATCTCGCCCAGCGACCTGATGTTGCCGATCACGTAGCCGACGCTGCCCATGTCCAGTTTTTTCGTCGGCTGCATCTGCGGAGAAAAGACGCCGACTTCCGTGCACTCGAAGACGCGCTGGTGGGCCATCGACATGAACTTCGTGCCGGCGTGAAACTCGCCGTCCACCACCCGCACGTAAGAAACCACGCCGCGATACGAATCGAACTGCGCGTTGAACACCAAGCCGCGCAGATGGTCACGATGACCTTTGGGAGGCGGAATGCGGTGCACGATCGCTTCGAGGATCTCGTCGATGCCGATTCCGTTTTTGGCGCTGGCCAGAATGCACTCGCTGCGCTCCATGATCAGCAGTTCTTCTACCTCGCCCATGACGCGTTCGGGATCGGCCGCGGGCAGATCGATCTTGTTGATCACCGGGATGATCGTCAATTCGTGCTCGAGCGCGAGATGGTAATTGGCGAGCGTCTGCGCTTCGATGCCCTGCGCGGCGTCGATAATCAGCACGGCGCCTTCGCAAGCGGCCAGCGACCGCGAGACTTCATATGAAAAATCGACGTGTCCGGGCGTATCGATTAGGTTCAGCTGGTAGGTTCGCCCATCGCGCGCCGGATAGTTCAGCGTTACGGGGTGCATGCGGATCGTGATCCCGCGCTCGCGCTCGAGGTCCATCGCATCGAGCGCCTGGTCTTCCATGTTGCGCAGTTCGATCGTCCGCGTTACTTCGAGCAGGCGATCCGAGAGCGTCGTTTTTCCGTGGTCGATGTGGGCGATGATGCAAAAGTTGCGAACGCCGTCCGCAACTTCGCTACGGTGAGCGGTCAATAGCAGGCGAACTCGTTCGGCCGGACGAGCATGTTATTCACCAGCCACAAGAGGACGATGACGATTAAGAACGACCAGTCGATGCCCGCGGTGGGCGGAACCAGCCGGCGCACCGGAGCGAGCACGGGTTCGACCAGCATCTCGATCCAGCGGCTCCAGCCGCCGCGCAAGTCGGGCACCCACGAGAGAACGGCATAAACGAGCATGACGATGGTGTACAGCCAGATCACTTTGTCCAGCACAAAAAAGGCTTGGCACGACAGGGTGCTCATGAGCTGCCCGTTCTAGGGAAGAGAGGCTAAAACTTGTGGCGGGACGCCGTTGAGGTAAGGGGCCGGATCGACCGGCGTTCCATTAAGCATCACCTGATAGTGCAGGTGAGCGCCGGTCGAGAATCCGCTGTCACCCACCAGGCCGATGAACTCGCCCTTATGGACGTACTGGCCGGCCGAAACGTCGGTGCGCGATAGGTGCGCGTACCACGTGTGATAGCCGTTGCCGTGGTCGATGTCGACCTTCATCCCAAAACCGCCGTCCCAGCCGGCGCTGGCAATCGTGCCCGCCGCCGCCGCGTGGATCGAGTCGCCATAGTTCGCGCCCAAATCGACGCCCGAGTGAAATTCGACGTCCGGGGCGGACCGGTAGCAGAAACACCCGACGATTTGCGCGCCGTCAACCGGATCGATCGACGGAATCGCAGCCAGCATACGCGCACGGGCGAGTTCCGCGAGGTGGTGCATGTTCAACACGTGCATCGTGAGTCTGCGCAACGCATTGGCTTGCCGCAGCGTTTCGTTTGAAGCTTGCGCAAGCTGATCGACGTGACGCGCGAGTTGCACCACGCCGGACTTTACGCCGCTCGCGGGAACCCAGGAAGTTTTTTGCACGCCTCCGCTGTGCGGGCGCGGTTTGGAGCCGACTCCGATAAGCTGCTGGATTTCTTGGTTTTGTCTTTGGACTTGCTGCAGCTGCGAACGAATCGCGCTTGCCTTTTTATCGAGGGTTTGCAGCTGCTCGTGCTGCGATTGCAGCGCCGCCTGCTGGGCATGCACGCGGAACACCTGAAAGCCAGCGCCGCTCAGCACGACCAACAACGCGACTGCCAGCGCGATCGACCCGGTGACGATATGCTTGCGCGTAACCTCGAAGCGATGTACCACATCGCCCCTTTGAGGCACGATCTTAATGAAGTAGCGTTCTTTTATGCTCAAAAATTGACTCACCCGGGTACGGTCACCGGGACCGGACAGGGTTCGAGCCACGGCAACCCCGCCCTCCCTGGTAAAGAGTTCTTAACCACGACGAGAGTCAGGTGGTTCGCGGCACCCGTAAGGGCTCGCTTACCGTTGCTCCCTTCCGGTCCTGGCGGGATTCGCGAGGTTACGCTGCGCGAGGCCCGGCTCCCGTCATGGCGAGAAGCATCATAGCACGAACGGGCTTTTGGTAACGTTTCCAAAAGCGACACCCTTCGGAGGAATCACGTGACGCGTATCGCCCTGGCCTTCACCTTGTTGCTCGCTTGCCCGCTCGCCGCATCCGCGGCGGCGCCTTCTCCAACGCGCATTAACTGGACCCTCAGCGCAGCGCAGATAAAAACATCATGCAAAACCGCGATCGCGAGCGCTCAAACGCGTCTCAAGAATTTGCTGGCAGCACGCGGCCGGCGAACGTTCGGCAATACCGTCCTTACGCTTGAAAATCTCTCCTCCGATCTAAACGACACGACCGTCGCGCAGCAGTTCCTCTTCAACGTGACCGGCGATCTCGCACTCCAGCAAGCCTCGTTGGATTGCAACAACGACGAATCGTCTTTCTTTACCGACCTTACCGCCAGTCCGCAGCTCTACTCGGCGCTTGCGGCGGTCGCGCGCAGCAACACCGCGCGCGACGTGTACCAAAAGGAGCTCACGGCGATTTGGCTCGACACGCTCAAACGCAGCGGCGCAGGCTTATCCGCCCCGCGACGGCTTGAATTTGTGCGCCTCAGCAAAGAACTGACCGACCTGCAAAACAAGTTCGCGCAAAACCTGGGCAACGATGCCACCACCATAACGATCACCGCCGCGCAAGCCACGAGTCTGCCCTCAGATTTCACCAGCGGATTGAAAGCCGCGCCGGGCGGGGGGCTTATCGTTCCGGTCGGCGAGAGCACCGTGACCCCGGTTCTTCAGAATGAAAAAGACGAAGCCGCGCGACAAACTTATTATCTCGCCTACAACAACCGCGAAGCCGCGGCGAATACGCCCTTGCTCGAACGCGCGATCGCGATTCGCGATCGGCTGGCCCATTTGCTGGGCTATGAAACGTGGGCCGCTTATCAGCTCTCGAACCGCACCGCCAAGACGCCCGGACGGGTCGAGAACTTCCTGAACGGCTTGGACAAAACGCTGCTTCCAAAAGCGCAGCTCGAAGTCGCACGCCTAACGTCAATAAAGGCGAACGAGACCGGCAACCTTTCGGCGGTGCTGCATCCCTGGGACGTCACTTACTACGACAACGTACTTCACAGAATGCAGTACGCCGTCGACCAGAATCAGATCCGTCAGTATTTTCCCGTGCAGCATACGATCGACGCCGTGTTAGATATTTACCACCGCTTGCTCGGCGTGGATTTCAAACAGATCAGCCCGTCAGATGCGTGGAATCCCGACGTCCTCGAATATTCGGTCGCCGACTCAGCGACGGGCCGGTTTATCGGCGCTACTTATTTCGACTTATATCCACGGCCACACAAATATCAGCACTTTGCAAACTTTCCGATTCTGCCGGTCCGCCGGCTTTCCGACGGAACATATCGTGCGCCGTTTGCGGCCGTCGTAGGAAATTGGCCGCGGCCGGCCGGCGGGCAGCCGGCCCTGTTGAGCCATGACGACGTCGTGACGTTCTTTCACGAGTTCGGCCACAACATGGCGGCGCTGCTAGCCACGGCGCCTTACGAGACGCTTTCGACCGGTTTCGTCTGGGATTTCGTGGAAGCGCCTTCGCAAATGCTCGAAAATTTCGTTTGGCAACCCACCGTGCTCAAAGAGATCAGTTCCAACTGGCAAACCGGCCAGCCGCTGCCGGACGATCTGATTAGCAGCCTGATCGGATCACGCTATGTCGACAACGCATACTTCACTACAAGGCAGATCATGTACGCGCAGATCGATATGACCTATCACACCAGCGGTCCGCATGTGGACACGACGGCAGTATGGGATCGCTTGGCGTCGGAGCTGACGCCGATGCCTATTCCACCCGAGATTCGACCGCAGGCGTCATTCGGACATCTGATGGGCGGCTACGATGCGGGCTATTACGGTTATTTGTGGTCCAAGGTGTACGCGCAAGACATGTTTACCGCGTTCCTCCAAGGCGGCTTGGAGAATCCGGCGGTCGGCATGCGTTACCGCCGCGATATTTTGCAGCCGGCGCGAACCTACGATCCGGACACCGAGGTGAAGCGCTTCCTTGGCCGCGCGATGAATCCGAATGCATTCTATGCCGAATTCAATAGCCCACAGCCTCCGGGGAGCACAAAACCATGATGCTGGCAATTGCAGCTTTCGCGCTTGCGTCCGCGACGTTCCGCCCGAACACGACGCTGCCCGTGGGCGCCGTCTATAACAAATGTGGCGGTGCAAATATTTCGCCGGAAATGCATTGGAGCGGCGCACCGTCCGGAACGCGCAGCTTCGCGCTGATCGTGTATGACCCCGACGCGACCGGCGGGTGGTATCACTGGGTCGTATACAACATTCCGGCTGCCACAAACCGGCTAAGCTTGGGCGTCCGCCTGCCGCTCAGCGAACTTGGCGCGACTTCATTCAATCAGCTGGCATACGGCGGGCCGTGCCCGCCGCCGGGCAAAGTCCATCATTATATATTCACGCTTTACGCGCTGAACGTCAGCCGCGTCGGCCGCACGGGAATGACCGGGCCGCGCGCCGAGTCAGCGATACGAAAACACACGCTCGCGCGCGCGACCATAACGGGGCTTTACGCGCGCTAGCTACTGCGTTTGCGTGAAGCCCGGCGGTACGCTAAACAGCGCGTCGGCTTGCGGCTTTGTCAGCCACAGCACGTTTCCGCGCTGCGTGACGGTCTGGAATTGCCCGGCGGATTTACCCGAGATCATCGTCATGCGGGTGTACATCTCCAGCCGGTCGCCGGAGCGCATCCAGTACATACCCGAGCTGCTGCCATGCATGGTAGGCTTGCATCCGCCTTGGACGACCATGTTGACCGGAGTGGTCGGCGCGCGCCCTTTCGGCAGCGGACAAAAGCGCCGCGGCACGGCGATCTTCGAAACGTAACGCTCGTTCTCGACCCCGAACGATCCGTTACTGCACGAGCCGATCGCGTTCGTCATCGCCATCTGCGTCGTATCCGTTGAGCCGTTCGTCGGAATACCTTGCAGCGTCTTTGGACCGAGATTCACGGCGTTTGAAGTTATAGTCAAGTCCACCGTTCCGGGTGCCCCGTTGACGCGCTGCGGCGGCCCCATCGCCGGTTGGGCAGTCACGCAAGGCACCGCGGTGCCGTTTGTATCGATCAGCTTATATGTCTTTCGCGCCAGATCCAATTCTATGACCTGATGCTGCGCGCATTTGTCGATCGTTGCCGTCTTTGCGACAACGTTGTCGGTGCGCACCCAACCGTTGTAATATGCCAGCCGCACGAGCGTGCCATGGGTAAGCGAGAGTTGCATCTGATTGGCGGCTTGTTCTGCGCCTTGCTCCGCACCCGCGATTCCGCTCAGTAATCCGCCGAATAGGCCGCCGCGGCGTGGCGCCGGCGTTGAGCTTGTGTCGACCGCGGGCGCGTCGGCTAAAATCTTTTGATAAACGTCAGCGAACGTGCCGGGCGGCGGCGCGGTCGCGGGCGCGATCACCATGCGCGCGATTTCATCGTACTGAAGACCGACGTATTTCGGAGGCGCGGCGGTTGCGGTAACGATGCTCAATGCGAGTGCGAAAAAGCACAAACCCGCAATGGTCATAGAACGCTTATACATACATCCTCCTAAAGTGATACCCCCGGGAGATAACGAACACTTCTAGAGGGCTTCTTCCGCCCCTACCTGGGAGGATTCCAATGCGAGGGAAATCACTGCTTATACTTTTTGCGTTGTCCGCGGCCGGACTGCTGGCGATTCCCTCTCAAACACGCGCCGCGTCGCCCGCCATCGACGCACTGACGGACCAGCCGCTCAACAAATATATCAATTTCGCGGGTCTGCGCACGCGCATCGACAAGATCGAAACGGTCAAGAGTCCGGACGGACGGCCCATTTTGCAAAAAGCGGGCGGGACAGCGGACGGGACGGGTTACATCATGGTCACGGTTACGCTTCAAAACCCGAGCGCGAGCGACACCATCGGCATTCCCGGAAATTTGCTGGGGTTCGAACTCGCTGACGGAACCCAAATAGACGAGATCGGCCCCGACGGATATTTTATTCTGCCGAGCTTGAACGATCCGCCTGACTCGCTCCATCCAAAACAGCACATCCAGATCGTCTATGTGAAGACGAACTGGAACGGCCAAGACATCACCAAAATGTTCCTGAAGAAAAATAGCGGTGGCGGAGAAAATGACACGGGCTACACCTACGCGCGGTTTCAAATTCCCAAAGGGTACGTAACGCAATTGGATCCCGTACCAACGCCGTCGCCTTCGCCGGAGCCGTAAGACGCCCTCATATACGAAGGCGGGCGAGCTCCCGCCGAAACGTCATATTCAGTTTCGCCGGCCGGACGGTGGACTGTACGCGGAGGAACTCTTCTCCACCAAGGGTTTCGACAGCACGTACTCGCTGCTGTATCACTTGCGCCCGCCGACCGCGACGCTGGAAGTGCGGCCGTGGCGGCGGCGCGTAATCGAACTGCAGCCTAACGACCCGCTCCGTAACCGCCACTTCCGCACCAATGACATCGCGCCGGGTGCAGACGCCATCGAAGCGCGCACGCCCGTGCTCGGCAACGCGGACGTGCTGATCAGTGTTTCCGAAAGCTCTGCCCCAATGGAGTACTTCTACCGCAACGTCGGCGGCGACGAACTCTTATTCATTCATCGCGGCGAGGGAACGCTCCAGACGCCGTTCGGCGTTTTAGCCTACCGGCCGCACGACTACCTCGTGCTGCCAACCGGAACGACCTATAAAGTCTTGCCGCAATCGCCGACGCGCATGCTCGTTTATGAGAGCAGCGGAATGATCGCGATCCCGCGCAAGTTCCGTAACGATTTCGGGCAACTCGAAGAACACGCTCCGTATTACGAACGCGATTTTCGCGCTCCGCAGCTGAGGACGCCGGTAGACGCGACGGGCGAATTCGAAATACGCGTGACGAATGCCGGCAGAAACGCCGTCTACATCGTCGAGAACCATCCATGCGACGTCGTCGGCTGGGACGGTTATTGCTATCCGTATGCGTTCAACCTCGACGAATACGCACCGATCACCGGCAAACTCCATCAGCCGCCGCCGTCCCACGCGACGTTCGAAGCGCCTGGAGCTGCTTTTTGCGCATTCGTTCCGCGTCTGTTTGACTATCATCCGCTCGCGATTCCAATTCCATACAATCACTCCAGCGTGGATTGCGACGAAGTGCTCTACTACGTGAGCGGCAACTTCATGAGCAGACGCGGCGTCGAGGAAGGTTCGATCACGCTGCATGCGGCCGGTGCGCCGCACGGTCCTCAGCCCGGCGCGATCGAGGCTAGTCTCGGAAAAACGTCAACCGACGAGATCGCAGTGATGGTCGATACGTTCGCGCCGCTGCAGATCGCCAAGCCGGCGCTCAAGGTCGAAGACGACGACTACTATCGCTCATGGGTTGCGAAGCCCGGCTGATTATCGCGCTGGAACGACCGTTCCGCTGACGCGTCCGAAGCCAATGCGCGGTTTGCCCGGCGCTTCGCAACGGCCCGTTAACGTCGCGGTGTCGCCATCTTCCAGAAAGCTGCGCGCTTCGCCGGTCGAAAGTTTAAGCGGCTTCTCACCGCGCCACGTCAGCTCGATCAGGCTGCCGTAGGACCCGGGTTCCGATCCGGAGATCGTTCCCGATGCGAACAAATCGCCCGGCGAGATCGTCGCGCCGTTTGAGGTCGCGTGCGCGAGCTGCTGCGCCATGCTCCAGTACAGATATTTGGCGTTCGATCTCGATATCACGTCCGCTGATATTCCACCGCCGCGCATCGCTTGCGTCTGCAACTCGATGCCGAGCACAACATCGTAGTTCCAATCTTCCGCGCAACGCAGGTACGGCAGCGGTGCAGGCTCTTGTTTCGGAACCGCGGCGCGGTAGCTCTCTAGCGCTTCGAGCGTAACGACCCAAGGCGAGATGGACGTGGCAAAAGATTTTCCCAAGAATGGCCCGAGTGGCTGGTATTCCCAAGCCTGAATGTCGCGCGCGCTCCAATCGTTGACGAGCACGACACCGAAGATATAATCGCGCGCATGACCGGCGGCGATCGGCTCGCCGAGCGCGTTGCCGGCGCCGGTTACGAAACCGATTTCTAATTCTACGTCGAGCATCCGCGTGGGTGCGAACTCCGGGTTGCCGGTTTCGGTTTTGATTTGACCGCGCGGCCGCACGATTGGCGTTCCGTCCACCACGACCGTACTCGCCCGGCCATGGTAACCGACGGGCAGCCACCGCCAGTTGGGCAACAGCGGCTCGCTTCCCGGACGCATGATCTTTCCAAGATTCGTCGCGTGTTCGAGCGAGGAATAGAAATCCACGTAGTCGCGCACTTCAAACGGCATCACCATCTCGACATCGGCGCGTCCGACCAAGAATCTCTCACGATCTTGCGCGGCGATGTCCGTCGTCTCGCTTTGGAGCAACTCGTACAGCCGCCGGCGCAAACGAGCCCACGAATCGTGGCCCAGCGTCAGCAGCGGATTTAGCGAACTCGCTTGCGCGACGCCGGCTGGAATTGCATCGCCCAAGAGATGCGCTTGCGCCGCAACATGAAGATCGAAAATGGCGTCGCCGATGGCCACTCCGATGTGCGGGCCTCGCGCCGTCTTGAAAATGCCGTAAGGCAAATTCTCGATCGGAAAATCCGACTCAGGCGGCACGGAAACCCACGAGTTAGCCACTAAGCGAGCATTCCTAACGCAGCCAGGTCATTCACCGGCTCGTCGAAACTGCAGCTTCCGTACGCAACGAAGAAACGCTCGCGCGTTTGTTTCAGCAGCTCAGCCGGGATCGTGCGCCCTTTCCAAAGCAAGGCCTCATCCTCAAAGACAAAATGCGAGGTTTCTTCATCTTCGAGCACAGCGATCAAATCTTCTAACGCGGCGCCCGTTTTTGCCAACGCTGCGGCGGTCAAGACGTTTAAGAATCCGTGCATGATAAAGCCACTCTGTTCGTTGTAGCCGCGAATGGGGTGGTGCAGACCGGCCGTAGCTTTGAATGCGGTGGCTTCCTCGTTTGCCAAATGTAAGAACGTCGCCACATCTAAGACTGGAGGAACTGATGCGGCGGTTACTCCTCCGCAGCGTAGCTTCGCACCCAGCCGGTGGCGCTGCATTGCTGCCAACGCGCCGGGCAAGAGCGCGAGCCAGCGGTCGTTGCGCGGCAACTCAATAAATGAAGGAACGTCTCTCAACTCGGCTTGTGAGGCTGCGGCTGCGTATTGCCCGATCGCTGCGTCATATGTTTCGCGGAGCGAAAGCAGGGGGCTGAGCGGGACCTCTAACGCTTCGATCGGCACGCTGCTTGAATTCTTCAGCGTTGCAATCCGCGCGAGCGCACCTTGCGCGTTTCCAAACCACGCGCGGGAATCGTTCCCGGCGTCTACGATCACGCTCAGCGGCGGCGGCGCGCCGGCAGCGTCTTGCAAGAGCTCGTCGATCCGCGATGCCGCCAGAATAAATCGCGCCAACATCCAAGCATGCGGGCTGCGGCGCGCAGCGACGTACTCGGCCAGCGCCGTTTTCATGCCGAGTTGCGCCGGCGGAAAGAGCCCGGCGTAGTCGATCAGCCCGGAAAACGCCGCGCATACAGCAGCCAAAGGCGTCGCGGAGGTCGTCATATACAGGGCCGCTTCGGTCGGCTCGCTAAGTGCCCTTCTGCGATGTCCGCGCTCACATCCCCAAAAACAAATCCGCTGGCAAAGATCGATTGGGACTTCATCGAGTTCTACGTCGGCAATGCAAAGCAAGCGGCGCACTATTATTGCTCCGCATTCGGCTTCGCACAAATTGCGTACGCGGGCCCGGAAACCGGCGTGCAGCATCGCGCTTCATACTTGCTCGCGCAAAGCAATCTCCGTTTCGTGCTCACCTCCAGCCTGTTGCCCGACGACGAAATCACGCGGCACGTTGCCCTGCACGGCGACGGCGTGAAAGATATCGCCATCCTCGTCGACGATTGCCGCGCCGCTTTTGAAGCAGCCGTCGCCGGAGGCGCGCGCATTATTTCGGAACCTGTCGAAGTTAGCGACAAAGACGGGCGCATCGTAAAGGCCACAATCGCGACCTATGGCGACACCGTTCACAGTTTCATCGAACGCAAGAATTACCGCGGCACTTTTATGCCCGGTTTCGTTTCGCAGCGCAAAGCGTTGTCACATGTTACCAAGCCAGGATTGCTTGCTATCGATCACTGCGTCGGCAACGTCGGTTGGGGCGAGATGGATACCTGGGGCGAGTTTTATGCGCGCGTTTTTGGATTCTCGCAACTGGTCTCCTTCGACGACAAGGATATCTCGACCGAGTACACAGCGCTTCGCTCCAAAGTGATGAGCGACGCCGAGCACCGGGTGAAGTTTCCGATTAACGAGCCTGCGCAGGGCAAGAAGAAATCGCAAATCGAGGAGTACCTCGAGTTCTATCGAGGCGCCGGCGTTCAGCACATCGCGATTCGAACCGACGATATCATCGCGACGATTCGAGCCCTGAAGGAAAACGGCGTAGACTTTCTCGACACGCCGGACACGTATTATGACGACCTCGAAGCGCGCGTCGGCCGGATCGACGAGGCAACGCAGATCCTCCGCGAGCTGCGCATTCTGGTCGACCGCGACGATCTCGGTTACATGCTTCAGATCTTCACCAAACCGCTGCAAGATCGGCCGACGGTCTTTTTCGAGATTATCCAGCGTAAAGGCAGCTTGAGCTTCGGCAAGGGCAATTTTAAAGCGCTCTTCGTTTCGATCGAAAAAGAACAGGAACGCAGAGGAACGCTATGAGCGTGACGGTCGATGCGGTCATGCTCGAAACGCGTGCCGGCTCGCTGGCAAAGCGCTCGATCAAGACGACCACGAAAGTTGCAGGCATCCGGCTTGCTATTCAGTGCATGGACCTCACCACGCTCGAAGGCAAAGATTCTGAAGGCCGTGTGCGCTCGCTCTGTGCCAAGGCGCTGCACCCTGCACCGCATCTTCCCGACGTTCCCAGCGTCGCGGCAGTGTGTATCTATCCAAATCTCGTGCCGGTTGCCAAGGAAGCTTTGCGCGGAACGAGCGTGAAGGTCGCGTCGGTTGCGACGGCTTTTCCGAGCGGCCTTTCCTCCATGGAGGTAAGGCTCGCGGATACGCTATCCGCCATTGCCGCCGGCGCCGACGAGATCGACATGGTCATCGATCGCGGCGCATTTTTGGCAGGTCACTACCGCGAAGTTTATGACGAAATCGTGGCCGTGAAATCCGCCTGTGGACCGGTCCATCTGAAAGTAATCCTCGAAACAGGCGAACTGGGCAGTTACGATGCGGTCCGGCGTGCCAGCGATCTCGCGCTCGAGGCCGGCGCAGATTTCATAAAGACCTCCACCGGAAAGGTCGGGACGAATGCGACGTTTCCGGTCGCCGTAACGATGTGTGAAGCGATCCGCGATTATGCGCGGCGCACCGGGCGGCGCGTCGGCCTGAAGGTGGCGGGCGGAGTACGCACCACCAAGCAAGCGATGACGTACCTGGTGATCATGAAGGAAACGCTGGGCGAATCGTGGCTGACGCCCGACCTCTTCCGTATCGGCGCGAGTTCGCTGCTGGACGATCTGCTGATGCAGTACGAAAAAGAACTGACCGGCCATTACGCCAGCCGCGACTACTTTCCAATGGATTGATGATGGCGATTTTTGAATACGCGCCGGCGCCCGAAACCACCAAGGCTGCGATTCGCGAACAATACGGCCTCTTTATCGACGGCAAGTGGACCGCTCCGCGTACGGGACAGTACTTCGACACGGTAAACCCCGCAACCGAAGAGCCGCTGGCGCGCATCGCATACGCCGGCGAAGAGGACGTCGAGCGAGCCGTTCGCGCCGCGCGCAAAGCCTACGACAAGTATTGGCGCAAGATGCGCCCCGCCGATCGCGCCAAATATATCTACCGGATCGCGCGCGCCATTACGGAACGCTCGCGCGAACTCGCGGTGCTCGAGACGATGGACGGGGGCAAACCGATCAAGGAATCGCGCGACTTCGACGTCCCCCTATCGGCGGCGCACTTCTTCTACTACGCGGGTTGGGCCGACAAACTCGAGTGGGCGATGCGTGCGGGCGAGGAGCCCAAACCGATCGGCGTCGCAGGGCAAATCGTTCCGTGGAATTTTCCGCTGCTCATGGCGGCGTGGAAGCTCGCACCGGCGCTCGCCTGCGGCAACACGATCGTCTTGAAGCCTGCGGAAACGACGCCGCTGACCGCACTAGCGCTAGCGCAAATTGCCGCCGAAGTCGACCTTCCTCCAGGGGTACTCAACGTCGTGACCGGCGACGGCGGTACCGGCGCCGCGCTCGTCGGGCACGAAGACGTCGACAAGATTGCGTTCACAGGATCGACCGAGGTCGGAAAAGCGATTCAGCGCTCTACTGCCGGCACCGGAAAGAGACTCACGCTCGAGCTCGGCGGAAAAGCCGCCCACATCGTTTTCGCGGATGCGCCGATGAATCAAGCGATCGAAGGCGTCGTCAACGGCATCTATTTCAATCAAGGACACGTGTGCTGCGCCGGATCGCGCCTGCTGGTCGAGGAGAGCGCGCACGAAGAAATCGTCGTGCGTCTGACCGATCGCATTCAAACGCTTCGCCTGGGGAATCCGCTCGATAAGAATACCGATGTCGGCGCGATCAATTCCAAGATGCAGCTCGACAAAATCAAAGAGCTCGTCGGCAGCGGTGTCGACGAAGGCGCCACGCTGGTGCAACAATCGTGCGTGTTGCCCGAGCGCGGATATTTTTTCCCGGCGTCTTTCTTCACAAACGTTCAGCAGTCGCACCGGATCGCTCGCGAAGAGATTTTTGGTCCCGTGCTTTCGATCTTGACATTTAGAACTCCCGAAGAAGCGGTGGAAAAGGCCAATAACACCCCTTACGGCCTTTCCGCGGGAATCTGGACCGACAAAGGCAGCAAGAACATGTACATCGCGCAGTATTTGCGCGCAGGCGTCGTGTGGTGCAACACGTTCAACCAATTCGATCCGAGTTCGCCTTTCGGCGGGTATCGCGAATCCGGATTTGGACGCGAGGGTGGCGTCCACGGTTTACGTGAGTACCTGGCCCACTGACCCTCGCGCCTTCGAATCGCTCTTCGAGGCTACGCCTAGCGCGATCTTCGCGCTCGATCGCGCCGGTCGCGTCGTGGCGGCAAATGCAGCCGCGTCACGGCTAACCGGCTACTCTCAGGAAGAGCTGCTCGCGCTCGATATTTCCCAACTCGCGCAAGACTCGATACAATTTGTAAGCGATGCACTGGCCGCGGCTGAAAAACGCGAGGCCAGCGTGGCCGAGATGGATCTCCTTCGCCAAGACGGTTCGATCGTGCCGGTGCAAGTGACGACCATCCCGATCCTCGACGGGAAGTATTCCGGCTACGTCTTTTTCCGCGTGGAGGAGGCGCATTATCTCACGGAGATGCGGCGCACGCGCGCGCATATGCGCACGTTGGCGTACTACGATTCGCTGACCGGCCTGCCCAACCGCATTTTCTTTCAGGAGCGTTTGCGCGACTCGCTCGAACACGCCACTGGACAGGTGCCGTGCGTTGCGCTGATGTTTCTCGATGTCGACCGGTTTAAGGATATCAACGATACGCTCGGCCACGCTCTCGGCGACCGTTTTCTGCAACTCGTCGGC